>JAJXVQ010000050.1 GCA_021782065.1 Pseudomonadota bacterium | reverse complement strand
TGAATCTCTTTGTTTAGGATGTAAACCCTTACCAAAAACCTCCTCAATAACCCCGGAAATGTTTATTTTCTGCTCTATTTCTCTTGCTTTCATTTTCATGCTCCTCATCTTAAAATGAGTATCATGACCCTTTTTTCTTTAATGTCAATACCTTACTTTGCTTTTTTTAAACTTTCTTGAGGGGATCAATGAGGTTTCATTAGATAATTTTAAAAAGCCCCCCTTAAAAACAGGGTATAAATAATATTCCACCACCGCCCACAATGCCCCAAACGCTACCCCAGACAACAACTGTGCCGGTAAAAATGGCAGTGCCATTTGATAACACAGTATTAAACCTTGTACGCTCATAGGATAATACCCTGCGCTCAACCATACGCCTAAATTAGTCAATAGCCAGAAAAAAAGACTGGCGCAAAAAATTTTAGCGATACAATTGAGCCCGCGTATCTTCGACCAAGAACGCGCGCATAAAGCGATAATCAATAATAATGTTACCGCATTGACTATAGACCACAGACCAAAAGCGGGATACCCCTGCAACACAGCCAAAACTATATCCCCTATTTCCACTACTGCTAAAGCCAATAAGCCCGCTTTTAAAAACGAATAGCGACTAGCGAAATAAACCGTCATGGCGATTTCAGGCGAATAATTTGCAGTGTGTGGCAGCCATTTACAGATTAAGGTGAATAAAGTCCACAATATGGTTGCTACCATGGTGGGCTTAAATCCCCATCGCAATTGACAGCAATGTAATATTGATGATAGAAAAAAGGAACAGGTTGCGTGCCCAAGCAACATCGTTCTCAACAAAAAAGCCCCATAGGCTCATGCCTATCCAGATAATTCCTAAAAAGCTTTCTGTAAACAAATAGAACAGATGCGTAACGCCCAAAATAGGCAACAGCATAGTGACTAGGAAAAATAAAATGACGAAGATTAAAATATTGAATTTGGTATAAGTCATGCTTCTTTTTAATGGTAAAACGGGAATACGGGCGCTGGCATAATCATCACTATAACGAATGGCTATGACAAAAAAATGCGGCATTTGCCAGCAGAATAAGATTAAAAACAAAACAAAGGCGACTAAGTTAAATTGCCCTGTTACTGCGGTATAACCTACCACCGGCGGTACAGCTCCAGCGACAGCCCCTATCACTGTACCAAACACACTACTGCGCTTAAGCCACAAGGTGTAGGTGACCACATAAGCCAATAGGCCAATGAAGGCAATGAGCATAGTCAACACGTTAGTGCCTAGATACAGCAATAAGAAGCCGCTTACGCCAAATGCCAGCGCATATAGCAACGCTATTTTGATTGATAAATTATCGGTGGCTATCAGACGTTTTTTAGTGCGTTCCATCAATTTATCAATATCGCGATCGATACAGTTGTTTAAGATGCAACCACATGCGATGACTCCTATCATCCCCAAGAGGCTAGCGCAAAAATTAAAAAAATGGAATCCGTAGGTCTGTACGGCCAGAAAGTAGCCACCGCAGAGGGTGACTACATTTCCGAAGATGATGCCGGGCTTAATGATGGAAAGATGTTTCATCATTCCCTACATAGACATGGCAGTCATGCCCATGTTCGCATAGAGATTGTACATGATCCACATAGTACCGATTACAAAGAACAAAACTATCATTATAGTAAACATAAAACTTAATAAGTTCCATGATGCTTTAGAATGCGTACTTAAATGCAGAAAAAACACCAGTTGCACAAAAAGTTGAATGACCGCCACCAATATTATTGCAACATACAATTGTGAGGGTGGCAACGCTCCCGTACCAACCAAATAGAATGAAATCATTGTTAAGATGATTGATAATATAAAACCAGTAGCGTAACTCTTGTGCGTACCATAAGTGGCACCGGTATCTACATCAAATTCAGGTTCATGTTTTGACATTTTAAACTGCTCCCATCAAGTAAACGACTGAGAATACAAAAATCCAAACGATATCTAGAAAGTGCCAGAATAAGCCCAAGCAGGTTAGCTTGGTTTTCGTCACTGGCGTAATACCATGTTTATGAAACTGGTATATCATCCCCAACATCCAGATAAGACCTATGGTCACATGCAATCCATGAGTGGCTACCAAGGTAAAGAATGAAGATAGAAATGCACTGCTAGCCCAGGTATGCCCTTCAACATAAAGATTATGGAACTCATAAATTTCCATGCTAATGAAAGATAAGCCCAGAATGAAGGTCAGCCACAACCAACCCATAACTATCTTTTTATTACCGCTAGTACGTGCCAACATGGCTAAACCATAGGTAAAACTACTGGTCAAGAGAAGCATAGTTTCGGTAAACACGAAAGGTAAACTAAATAAATCTTTAGCATGCGGACCGCCGTAGGTATGGGTACCCAAGACGGCATATACCGCAAACAACGTTGCAAACAGAATACAGTCCGTCATAATGTACATCCAGAAACCGAATACATTTTTCGAACCATCGTAGTGATGCGTATGATGATCATTCATCATGGGTGTAGCACTCATAGTTTTGCTCCTGCCATTTCCTGTTGATGTTTAGTTTCTATAGCCTCAACTTCGCTCGCTTTGACATAGTAATCAATATCGTAGTTGAAAGAGCGCACGATAAGTGATCCTATACCGCCAACCAAGCCTATAATTGCCACCCACCAAATATGCCATACCATGGCAAAGGCGAAGATGAAGGCAAAAATACCGATGACAAAGCCCATGGCCGTATTTCTGGGCATGTGTATATCGTGGTAAGACTTTTTCTGTGATTTAGGTGTATTGTCTACATCTAAACCCTTTTGTTTGTCTTCCCAGAAAGCATCCAGACAAGTCACCACGGGGTCACGCGCAAAATTGTAGAATGCAGGTGGTGATGAAGTAGCCCATTCTAAGGTACGCCCGTCCCAAGGATCGCCAGTCAGATCACGATACCCTTCTTTATTCTTATTCTTGATGCTGATGATAATTTGTAACACTTGGAACACGACACCCAACGCAATGATGCCCGCACCTATAGCTGCAACGATCAGGTAAGGTTGAAAACCTGTAGCAGCATCATAGTGGTATAGACGACGAGTCATGCCCATACCACCCAAGATATAAACGGGTACGAAGGCCACGAAAAAACCTACTATCCAGCACCAGAAGGCACATTTACCTAGGCGTTCATTTAATTTAAAACCAAACATCTTGGGGAACCAGTAAGTTAAGCCTGCAAAGTAGCCAAACACCACTCCACCTATAATAGTATTGTGAAAGTGAGCTACCAAGAAGGCGCTATTGTGTGCCTGAAAGTCAATTCCAGGAACAGCCAACATAACCCCAGTCATACCACCTATAGTAAAGGTGAAAAAGAAACCCATCATCCAATACATAGGCGAAGTAAAGGTAATACGCCCCCTATACATGGTGAAAATCCAATTGAATAATTTCACCCCTGTAGGTATAGAGATAATCATCGTCATAATACCAAAGAAGGCATTCACATCAGCACCGGCCCCCATGGTAAAGAAATGATGCGCCCATACCAAGAAGGCTAAAACAGTAATGGCCGCTGTAGCCCATACCATCGTGGTGTAACCAAACAAAGGCTTCTTAGAAAAGGTAGCCACAATTTCGGAGTAAATACCGAAAGCAGGCAGTACCAATACATACACCTCCGGATGTCCCCAAATCCAGACTAAATTGACATACATCATTTGGTCGCCACCAAAACCAGTGGTAAAGAAATGCATGTCAAGGTAACGGTCTAAGCCCAGCAAGGCCAAGGCTACGGTCAATACAGGGAAAATGATCATCACCAAGATGGAAGAGCAAAAAGCAGTCCAGGTGAACACTGGCATTTTCATTAAGGTCATGCCAGGACAACGCAACTTAAGGATGGTCACAAAGAAGTTTATGCCTGACAGTAACGAACCTATACCGGAAATTTGCACTGCCCATATATAGTAGTCCGTTCCCACGGTCGGGCTATAGGCCATCTCCGAGAAAGGCGGATACGCCAACCAACCGGCATGAGCAAAATCGCCTATTAACAACGATACATTAGCAAGTAACGCCCCAGCCACGAACAGCCAGAAGCTTGCTGCGTTCATGAATGGGAAAGCTACATCGCGTGCGCCTATCTGCAACGGCACCGCAAGATTAAATAGAGCAAACATGAGCGGCATGGCCACAAAGAAGATCATTATAGTACCGTGCGCCGTGAAAATCTGATCGAAATGCTGAGGGATCAGATAACCGGTAGAATCCCCAGCGGACATCGCTTCCTGTACTCTCATCATAGCCGCGTCTACAAATCCTCTGAACAGCATGACGAAAGCGACTATAAGATACATAGCAGCGATGCGCTTGTGATCGACAGTCACTATCCATTCCCGCCAGAGGTAACCCCATTTTTTAAAATAGGTGACGCACCCTACCACGGCAACGCCCAAAATGACGATGAACGCAAGCATGGAAAAAATGATAATTTGCTGGCTTACCGGTTCATACAGGTAAGGAAACACTTCCTGCGGATTACTCAGCTTTCCTATTAATGTATCTAACATGGCAATTTCCTATTTAATGGTTACTTTGGTTCATAACAACGTGTTCGTCAGGTGCTACATTATCCTTCATACTAGGCATCATGTAGCTCATAACAACAGCGTCAAACAATCCCGGCTCTACGCTTCCGAAATAACGGACTGGGTCATTCGTAGATTGCGGAACTAACTGATTCCAAAACACATCTGGAGTCAATCTATCTGGATTTTCTTGGATCCTTTTAACACAACTGTTAAATTTCTCTGACGAGGTAGCCTCAGCAACAAAGGTCATACCAGCAAAGCCAACACCGGTGTAATTAGCACCAAATCCCCTATAGGATCCCGGAACATCCGCAATCAGATGTAATTGGGTGGTCATACCCGTCATAGCGTAAATTTGGCCAGCCAACTGTGGAATAATAAAGGAATTCATGGGGCCTGCTGCCGTTATTTTAAAATTGATAGGCGTGCCCGTAGGTATACACAAATAATTAACCGTAGCTATTTTGTAATCAGGGTAGATAAATAACCATTTCCAATCCAAGGAAATAACTTCTATAGTCACGGGCTTTTCTTGTGAACTTAAGGGTTTAAAAGGATCTAATTCATGCGTCGTTTTCCAGGTCACGGTAGCTAGAATGGCAATAATAATACAAGGAATAGCCCACCAAACCACTTCCAATAAAGTGCTGTGTTTCCACTCGGGAGTATATTTGCGGTTGTTCTTTTCCCTATAACGCCAACCGAACCAAAAAGCCATAAAGATAGTGGGGATAACCACAATCAACATCAGTTCCACTGCAAAGCGGATCAAATGAAGCTCACTGGCTGCAACGGGTCCCCTAGGCCTTAAAGCCCCATTCCCAGAATGGCACGCGCTTAAGAAAAAGGCCATCATCGCGATTAAAGCGAAATTAATATTTCTAAGCACCCGATTATTTAGGAGCCTAGAGGCTAAGTTTATAACAGATTTCATCATGCTTCGTTCCCTTTTTTGTACATATTAGGTACCTCACCGCACATAGTTCAAAGGCACGTATATCATATTCAATACACACACCTCTGTCAATGTAATTTTCACCTTGATTGTGAAATATATTTCAGTTTTTTTCAAAAAACCCCTTAAAAAACAAGGTTATTGATAAAGGTTCTTATTTAAACCATGTTCTGTCCTACAATATTCGCATCTTGAACCGATATGTATATATAATAAAGGGAATTGACGGGAGACCCTAGGGGGGGAAAACCATGACCACAACTTTTTTCGCGCGCATTGTCAGCGGACTTGTTCTACTAACCTTATTTAGCTCAATTTATGCCTCCTGCACCAAAGCCGAGGTTGAAAAAGCAGATATCCGCTGGGCCAATGCCATCCATTCAAATAACGTCAATAACGCAGTCGATTTATACGCAAGAACAGCCGTACTTGTTTCTACGGTGAAGGCACCACCTATAGTCACTAGACAGGGAAGAGTCGCCTATTTCGATAAATTTTTTCACACTTATAAAAACGTACACGTGACCTATAACGGCAATAAGTACATCCAAGTATTCAACGGCGGCGCCGTCAGTTCGGGCTTATACACTTTTTCGGGCATTAAGCACGGCAAAAAAACCGATGTGAAAGCCCGTTATACCTTTGTCTATCGTGCTACTCCTAATGGCTGCGAGTTGATCACGCATCATTGCTCGGCATGGCCGGAGTAAAAAAGTATGATTTTAGATTCTATTGACCACTTGAGACAAGATACGGTCAGTGACAAACCTTTGAGGGCCTATGCAAGAAAACAACTGGTTTCTTTCTTAAAAAAAGGAAATTTTGCTCATGCCGGAGAAGAAGGAGAAGCCATCGATCTAGCCTTTGCCAATCTACCTCATTCATCCAAGCAAGGCATCTTAGATGTAGGCTGTGGTCTAGGCGGTACGGCCACCTACATGCAAAAGCATCATTTAGGACAAGTAACAGGCTGAGAGCAGGCGATATTGCGATTACGGAATATCGCCTGAAGAAAGGTTTGTTTAAGAGAATCTATAGCCAAAACCCACACCGAACACCAACGGATTGATGTCTACACTGGTTTTTTGTGTAGGCAAAACTCCGCCTGTTTCGACTGTAACATCACTGTTTATGTAAATTTTCTTAACATCGGCATTAAGCGACCAATGATTGTCTAGGGCCACATCCACACCGGCTTGTAAAGCAGGTCCTATGCTATTCTTGTAGTCTACGCTAGTCGCTACAGTACCTGGGTTGACGCTATAGAAATCTGTATAGTTTATACCCGCACCTATGTAAGGACTAATACGACTCTCTGGGAAAAAGTGGTATAGAGCCGTTAAAGTAGGTGGCAATAAATTAACCGTACCTAAATTCACATCTCCTAGAGCGGTATTTCTTGCTTCCACATTATGTTTGGTCGTCGCCAAGATCAATTCTGTTGAAATATTTTTTGTGAAAAAATAATTCACGTCAAATTCTACGGTAGCTTCAGTAGATATATCATCCGCATTACCACCCAATCCAGGATGTATTGTATCACTGCTTGCTCTAGGATTAACTACGATTGCTCTGGTGCGTATTAACCACGGCCCTTGTGCCGTATCGCTCGTGTCATTTGCTTGGTTTGTAACTAATGGGACATCCGCAGCAGAACCGGCAAAGCAAACAGACGCTAGAAGGGTTGATATTCCAACTAGAGATAAAGAAAGATAACGTTTCATTTTTATGCTCCTGATTAAATTATTTTCAGCCATATCTTAAGGCGTTTAAATTAATTAGTCAATGTTTTTTGTTGAAAATAAATTATATTTTAAAGCGATTTTTAACGAGAATAGGAATTACTTTCAATACGGTGATTAGCTGGATATCTTTCTTTTGAGCTCATCTCTATTGATTTAATATTAACTAAAGTATTATTCGCCCCCACATCAAAAAATAGAATTTAGCGCTACTCATGGCTTTTCTTTTTTCAGTTTGAGTCCATCCCGCGAACAAAAAGCCAATAAAAATATCGCCAATTTTCCGCACAGCAACCGTAAGGGGCCGGAATGTTTAAACAACCGCTCTCTTACGGTTGTGTCGCGGAAATTCGTTCATATTTTACACTTTCCATTCAAATTTAGGCGCATTTTTCTTGAATAATGGCACAGCAATGCTCGGTGAAAATATAAATCGTTAAAATTCATTTGTTTACAACAAAAAAAGAAAATGTTTTTCGTACTCTCTTCTTGATGAAATCGTTATATTTCAATTTCTTAGATGTTATTTCACCGAGAATTGCTGAAAATGGCGTAAACCCCTTCCCAAAAACTGATTTTTAGTCTATAATCATTATGCCTCTACTTTTTGACTCTCGACATTTGGAAGCTCTCCAGCTTTTCAAAACCGACTGGCCTGAGTGTGGTAATTAGTCTGATGAGTCTTTGACTCATCGTTTGGAATGTATCTTTGGAGAACTGATCGAATGTCTACTATGAAAAAAGTCTACGTTGGTAACTTGAATTATCAAACAACGGAAGCAGGGTTAACCCAATTATTTGCTGAAT
>JAJXVQ010000049.1 GCA_021782065.1 Pseudomonadota bacterium | reverse complement strand
CTGAGCATAAGTCTAGCCATCGCAAACTCGTTTTGTTACTTTGTTAGAATCGTAATTTTACGAGTTTGCTCTTTTAAATCAATAGGTTACAAGACAATTGTCAACAGCCCCTAGTAAACTCTTTATTGTCATCTATAATGATAACTTTGGTAGGGAAATAACAGCAAGGGATGCTTTCTTTAAACATGATTCATTACTCCTTAATAATTAAACAAAAAACAACACTTATACCTCCACGATTGTCTATTCTATTCTTTATTGCTTAGCAAATCAAATGGCGGGAAACTAATTATAAATCGAGCATAATGACCTTGCTCGGATTCGCAGCGTATATCCCCACCATGCTCTTCCATACACATCTTGCAAAAGGCAAGGCCGATCCCAGTGCCATGGGTCATGTCCTTGGTGAAAAATTTATCAAAAATATGGGGCAAAGCCTCGGTGCTGATACCGCGGGCCGTATCCTCAATAATGAGCTTGTAGTCTTCTAGCCATAGTTTTATGGTTCCACGGTTTGCGGCCGCTATAGAATACAGTGCGTTTTTAAGTATATTCAGTATCACTCGTATAATGAGCGTGCCTGAACCTAAAAACTGAAAATCCCCATTGCTATAAAAACGAATAAGCGCTTTTTCCTCGGGACGAAAAGGATAGATTGAGAGAGCTTCTTCCACCAGTCTGCAATAGAATGCACCGCAAACTGATGCTTATCCACTTTGTTGAAGGATAAATTGGTTAATAGCATATCGATCACCAAGGAGGCATGATCCACCTGTCTATACACACTGGCTATGCCGTCTTTAATGAGTTACCGGTGGCTTTGCGCTCTCAAGTAGCTTACGTAGTTGCTCCACACCCTCTAGTGGAACCCCGGATTTTTTGCTGGCAGTTTCATCATCTAAACCCGCTTTTATATATTCAGCCGCAGCCAACAGTTTTTGCGCCGTCTTTGCAAACGGGCCCTTTGTCAGAACCCAATTCTTCCCTACTTTAAAACCACCCTTTTCAAAAAACTGTTTATTTAATGCGCTCATTATAGTCCCTCATTCCTTTTAGCTAGAAAATAGTAGTATAGTTTATCATAATTTTGACCCGATTTCCCTTCGCTTGCACTATCTCGTTTTGAGATGTACACTATAAAGAATATGGCTTAAGAAGTGGATTAGGCGCGTAATTACTCAACAGCGAATTTGGGATACAAAAGAAGAATATCCTGAGATAGCCACTGCCTTAGATGACGGGTATCGCCCTATTAAAAAGAATAATTTTTATAACTTTTCTGAATTGAAAAGAAGTTTTAACGCTGTTGATATACTCACAGCAGCTGGTTTTTAGGGTAGGCCTCGAGCACCAGGAGTGTAGTATTCTACATGACTGGTGCGAGATGGGCGAAGGCAACACCCCCTACAAATCAAATGCGAAGAGTATATAGTCGTCTGATTTAAAAAAAATTGGTAGCCAGGGTATAGTCTCCGAAATTCTTCATGGCAAACGTGAACTTAATTTACGACAAATTAAATTACTCAGCCAGCGATTTCAGGTTAATCCAACTACTTTTATTGATGATTAAAACCATGAGGAATTCACCATGACCGTAGCCATGCTAGAACCGTTACAATTACGCGCTAGCTTATTCCCATTGACTATACTGCCGCTAAAAGACAATAATTTAAACACATTGGCACAGGCATTGGACGCTAAAATCGGCCAAGCACCACAATTCTTTAATGGAACACCCATCGTCTTAGACTTGCATTCTTATGCCTTGGACGCTTTACCCCCTTTTGGGGAGATCAAAGCCTTGCTGGACAGCAGAGGCTTAAAATTAGTAGGAGTTGCTACTAATAATGAGTCGTATAGAAAAGAAGCATTTGCTCGGGGCTTGGCGGCAATGGATCCGAAACAATCCCCTAATGCAGCTCAAAACAGTAAAAAAATAGCGCCCAGCGCGGAAACCAACAGCTCTACCGCTACGGCATCCCAGACACCCAGCAAAATAATCCTGCAATCTATACGTTCAGGACAACAAGTATACGCAGAAAACGATTTAATCATTTTGGGCATGGTCAGCTCAGGGGCTGAAATCATCGCGGGTGGCAATATTCATGTCTACGGTAAACTGTCCGGGCGAGCCTTAGCTGGCATTCAACAGCAATCACTAGCGCGTATCTTCTGCCGTGAATTCGACGCCGAGCTCATCGCCATTGCGGGCGTTTACCAAGTCAAGGAAGACTTTGATTTAGCTAAAATAACACGGGGCGCAACGCAAATTTACCTAGAGGATAATCACTTAAAAATAATGCCCCTTTAGCTTCAGCGTTCTAAGTTTTGGCGAAGCCAAAACTTAGAATCAACCATCTTTCTTTACCCCCATGACCATCACGCTGCATATTGTGCCCGTTTTCTGATCTAATTTTGAATAATACTCCCCAGCTCAGCTCTAGCCAAAAACCTTTTTTTGCGCTAAAATACGCCACAATCAATATAACATCAGGGCAAATGTAACTTTGTTACATTTGCCCTGACTAGGTAGAAACAAATGGAAAAAAATTTTCGTGCTACCGCTAAGCGAGTCATTGATCTAGAATGTCAGTCTATACAAAAGCTGGCTGATTACATCAATGAAAGCTTTGTATACGCCTGCGAGACCATACTCGCTTGCCAGGGCCGTGTCGTTGTGCTCGGAATGGGCAAATCCGGGCACATAGCAGCCAAAATTGCCGCCACCTTAGCCAGTACCGGCACGCCTGCCTTTTGTGTACATCCGGGCGATGCCAGCCATGGTGATATAGGAATGATTACGCCCAATGACGTAGTCTTGGCTATTTCAAACTCGGGTGAAACCAGTGAAATTTTAACCTTATTGCCCTTATTAAAAGAATTACAAGTAAAATTAATCGCCATTTGCGGTCATGATAAATCGACCCTAGCTCGTTTTGCCGATGCGCTGCTCAATACACATATAGACAAAGAAGCCTGCCCGCTGGACCTAGCACCCACCACCAGCACCACAGCGGCTTTGGTCATGGGGGATGCCGTGGCTGTGGCTATATTGGAAGCACGCGGTTTTACCAAAGAAGATTTTGCACGCTCACACCCCAGTGGCTCTTTAGGTCGGCGTTTGTTAACGCGCGTACGCGATATCATGCGCACGGGGGATAAAGTTCCACGCGTACACAGCTCTGCTATGGTTAGTAATGCTTTGTTGGAAATGACGCAAAAATTATTAGGTATGACGGCTGCTATCGATAATCAAGGTAAGCTGGTGGGTATTTACACCGATGGCGATTTACGCCGAACTCTGAATCAAGGTATTTCTATACATGAAACGCCACTGCATCAGGTAATGACCACAACCTATAAGACCATCACAGCCGAACTCCTCGCCGCCGAAGCACTAGAGATCATGGAAAATTTTAAAATTACATCATTGCTGGTAGTTGATGAAGCCGCAACATTAGTAGGCGCCATTAATATTCACGATGTTATGCAGGCCGGACTATAACTATAACCCCTAAGAGAAACACCATGTCATATACCCTATTTGACCGCGCAAAAAAAATTCGTTTGGCCATCTTTGACATCGATGGCGTGTTAACCGATGGTAAGCTCTATTTATTAGATGATGGCCAAAATATGAAAGCTTTTCACTGCCACGATGGTCTAGGCATTAAATTATTGGCTAAAAGTGGCATCATTACGGCCGTTATTACCTCTCATTGTTCTGCTTTAATCGACAAGCGCATGACGCAGTTACAAGTTCAACATGTTTATCAAGGCATTGAAAACAAAATCACTGCCTACGAAGAATTGATCGCCAAGTTGAAACTATGTGACGAAGAAGTTGCTTATGTAGGGGATGATCTACCGGATATCGCTATTATTCGTCGCGTAGGCTTAGGTGTAGCCGTTGCTAATGCGGCTGAAATGGTCAAACAATTTGCATGTTACACTACAAATTGTAATGGTGGCGAAGGCGCGGTGCGCGAAATCTGTGAATTCATTCTACGCGCACAAAATACGTTCAAAGATGTGCATGAGGCTTTTTTATGATGCTGACTAAAAAATATTATTTTATAAATGTGCTATTGCTATTATTAGCCACCCTTTCTTTTTGGGGCTGGTATCACTACACAACCAAACCCAAACACACTGAAACAACAAGCATTATCGATGCTTTTGCCATTGGCATAGACGGTACACAGTTCGACGTTATGGGTCAGAAGCAAGGCGAGTTGAAGAGTCCTAAACTGCTGCATTTTGTAGACAATGATACCAGCCTATTAACTGCTCCACTGCTCACTCTATATTCAAAAGACAATAAAACTCCCTGGACTATTAGCTCTAAAACGGGCAAAACGTTCAATGGTACCGAAAAGGTAGATCTCATAGACGATGTTGTCATCCATCAACCCACAGGTGCACAGAATCAAGATACCACTATCACCACCTCTTTATTGCATATTTTCCCAAAACAACAATTGGCTAATACGGATAAATCCGTAACACTGATACAATCTGGAATCAGAATAACGTCTATAGGCATGAATGCTTATTTAGACCAAAAACACGTTACCCTATTATCGCAAGTACGAGGTTCCTATGATCCGACTAAAGCGCAACCTGCTCATTCTTTGTCTTAGCTGCATACTTTCTGTAAGCTACGCCTTAGATAGCGATCAGCAGCAACAACTGCTGATTTCTTCAGACACGGCCGATCTAAACAGCCAAACAGGTATTGGTATTTACACCGGCAATGTAACCATCGATCAAGGAACCACCCATGTACGTGGCGACAAAGTCACATCCTACAGTGAAAATAACAAGATCTCTCAGGTTGTCGTGGAAGGGGGGAAGAAGCAACAAGCTCGCTATGAAAGCACCATCGATCCCAACAAACCGCCGTTAATCGCCACCGCCGATATTATCAAGTATTTTCCCGATAAAAATTATGCCATTCTGTTGGGGCATGCTTACGTGCAGCAAGGCACAAACAGCATTGCGGGCGAACATTTAGAATACGATGTAACCAATAAAATCTTAAAATCCATCGCTACCCCTAGTGATAAAGCCCTGCGTACCCGGATCGTGATTGATCCCAACAACCTTCCTAAGGCAGATCAAAAATGATGACTCAGAAAAAATTACGCGCCATTGCTTTAGAAAAAAGTTACAAAAAACGTACTGTGGTTAAAAACGTTTCTATGGAAATAAACAGCGGTGAAATCGTCGGTTTGTTAGGCCCGAATGGCGCTGGTAAAACAACCAGCTTTTATATGATAGTCGGTTTAGTAAGGCCTGACCGCGGTCAGATTTTTATAGATGAAGAGGAAATCACTCATCTGCCTATACATGAGCGTGCGCATAAAGGGTTAAGCTATCTGCCCCAAGAAGCCTCTGTGTTTAGAAAATTAACGGTATCACACAATATTTTAGCGATATTGGAATTGCAAAAGCATTTAACCGATGAAGAACGGCAACACCGTCTCAACGAACTATTACATGAATTTCATATATACCATATACGCGACAATTTGGGCATTAGTCTCTCTGGTGGTGAAAGACGTCGCGTTGAAATCGCCCGCGCACTCGCAACCAGCCCGGCTTTTGTATTATTGGATGAACCTTTCGCTGGCGTGGATCCCATTTCCGTTGTTGACATTAAGCGTATTATCACACATTTATGCAGTAAGAAAATTGGTATTTTAATTACCGATCACAACGTACGTGAAACCTTAGACATTTGCGAGCGCGCCTACATAGTCAACGAGGGGGAAATGATCTGCCAAGGTCCACCGAAAGTCATTTTGTCTGATCAAAAAGTACGTGAAGTATATCTAGGCGATGAGTTTGATTTATAAGGCCCAAGCAAGTGGCATCTTAGTAAAAAGAGTGTTATATTTACCTTAATATCATTAACTCGGAGGCTATTATGCAAATCACATTCACCGGCCATCATTTGGACATTACCCCGCCCTTAAAAGATTTTACCATAAAGAAATTAGACCGCTTAGAGCGTCATTTTAGCGACGTCCTTAGCATCGCTATTACTTTTAAAGTGGAGAACTTAGACCAAATCGCTGAAGCAACGGTACATGTGCCTGGCACGCAAATACACGCTCGTGAAAAAACAGATGATATGTACAGTGCAGTAGATGGTTTAGTGGATAAATTAATGCGCCTATTAAGAGAACATAAAGAAAAAATGCATTAAATTACTGTGGTTTACCTTAGGGAGTAGTGAAACACATGCGTATCATTATTGTGACTGGCCGTTCCGGATCAGGCAAAAGTATTACTTTACACCTATTGGAAGACTTAGGTTATTATTGCATAGATAACTTGCCCGCAAGTTTATTGCAAAGCTTAACTCTGCATGTTCAAAAGACCTATCAAAAAATAGCCATTGGCATCGATGCCAGAAACCCTATTACCGATCTAGAAAGTTTTCACCACTGGATAGAAAGCTTTAAAGCTTCAGGATTGCGCTGTGAGATACTCTATTTGGACGCCAGTGACGATGTTTTAATCAAGCGTTTTAATGAAACGCGTAGACGACACCCTTTAAGCTCCGATCATCGCTCATTACAAGAAGCCATCGCCTATGAGAAAAAATTACTAGACCCCTTGGCTCATTTAGCCGATCTCGTTATAGACACCAGCCTACTGTCCCAGCATAGACTCCGAGATATTATCTCCAATCGCATTGAACCTAAATCGCAAGGATTATCCTTATTGATACAATCTTTCGGCTTTAAATTTGGTTCCCCCATAGACAGCGACTTCGTCTTTGACGTACGCGTACTTCCTAACCCCTATTGGCATAGCGAGTTGCGCCCTTATTCCGGGTTAGAAGAACCTATACAAAAATTTTTAAATGAAAAACCAGAAACCCATGCTTTGTTAACCGATATCGAATATTTTCTAATGAATTGGCTACCCAAGTTTGAAAACAACAATCGTGCGTATATGACAGTTTCCATAGGTTGTACCGGCGGACAACATCGCTCCGTCTATATCGCTAAAATGCTGTATGATGCCCTTAAACAAAAACATAAAACGGTATTACTGCGCCACCGTGAGTTGGCTTAATGAAGAGTATAGCTAATTCTTTCCCGCCACCATCATCTCAGCTATCAATACAGAACCACTTTCTATATGGCTACGTCGATTAACATCGTTGCCTATAGCCACAATATTGGCAAACATATCGCTCAAATTACCCGCTATAGTCACTCCTTCAACGGCATGTTGAATTTTACCCTGCTCTACCCAAAAACCACTCGCCCCTTGCGAGTAGTCTCCCGTCACTAAATTAACGCCCATGCCCATAACCTCGGTAACCAACAAGCCTTTATTCATTTTCTGCAATAACGTTTGCTCATCTTCCCCTGTAGAATGCACCAAAATATTATGTGCACCCCCTGCATTGCCTGTTGTTTCTAAGCCTAAGCGCCGCGCAGAATAACTATTTAAAATATAGCCTTGCAGTACACCTGCTTTTACCAGATCGCGCTTTTGCGTGGCCACACCTTCTTTATCAAAATAACTGCTGGCCCAACCCCGTTTTATATAGGGGTCTTCAACTATAGTAACACACTTATTCAGAATGGCTTTTCCCACTGTATCTTTTAAAAAAGAAGCATCTCTATACAGATTGGTACCATTGATCGCAGCTAATAATTCTCCCCATAATCCAGCCACCATACGCTGACTAAAAATAACTGGCATTTTTCCCGTAGAAATACTCTGTGCTCCCAGTTTTTGCACGGTATATTCTGCAGCACATTTGGCAACGGCGCTAAAATCGTCTAGCGTTTTTGCATCGCGGCTGTGAGTATATTCGTAATCACGTTGCATGGAGCCATTTTTATCTGTAGCCAACAAAATACAACTAAAAGAATGGGAAGTTGAACGTACTGCGCTGCAAAAACCATGTGAATTAGCGTAGACATAATCGGATTGATGTGTATTCAGATTCACCCCTTCTGAATTGCTGATGCGGCTGTCGTGGGCTATCGCCACCGCTTCGGCTTCTTTTAATAAAGGGATGGCTTCTTCGGGTGTAATTTGCCACGGATGATATAGATCCAAGTCTATTTCTTTTGGCGCCATACGTTGTTTAGGTGCTAAACCCGCAGCGGGATCTTCATCGGTATAT
>JAJXVQ010000048.1 GCA_021782065.1 Pseudomonadota bacterium | reverse complement strand
AACATTTTAGAGCCATAGCCACTCGATTCGATAAATTGAAAAGAAATTATGCATCCGTCATAGCACTGGTCTGCGCTTTTTTATGGTTACCTATGTGAAATGTCAACAGCCCCTAAAGGAAGCTAAACAGAAGCAATTAATCTCTCAAACTTCAAACGCTAGTTTAAGTTCAAGCACCAACCCAAGTCCTAACGGGGGGGGGAGCTCATTATTTTTTAGGGCACCACCAGCTGAGAGTGGAGATGGGCCTTCCACAGAAGGTAGCCCTAGATTAAAAAAACAGTAACTGCCTTTATACCAATATAAAGTAGCACGCTTGGCGTTTTTAAAATAGTTCATTTATTATACGAATCATTTTGAAACGCCAAATATGCAATCTTGGGTGGAACTTGTGAGTAGACCAACCAGGTGGTTCTGTCGCAACAATTAAATTGCCTGAGCCCTATCATAGGCCGGATTTCCTCCTCGCAAAAGATGGCTAAAAAGATACGAGAAAAAAGGCGGATTATGTATTGTCTCTCAAGGGTAATCAAAGTAGTCTACATGATGATATTGCTCTATTTTTATCGAGTGAAATTGAGAAATCACATCGAGGAGAATTAAAGTGCCCCCGTTGTCTACACAACGGGGGCACTTTAATTTTCGTAGATAGGCTACTACTTATTTTCCGCACACCCCACACCCAAATCTGCGTTAGGAGTCTTCGCCAAAATGTGAAAACGGTGTTAATTCTAACTGTGTAGGCACTCTATTCTCGGTGAAATGAATGCCGGTACCATCGACAATATTGCCTATGCGTTGTAGAGTATAACCAAATTTGTGTTTGAAGTTTTCGGCGAGTTGAGTATAATGTGCGTTATCCACAGTGCACAACAAGCCATAATCTTCGCCGCCGGTTAATATAATGTTAATCGCATCGAGTTGTAACTGTTCACAATTATTTTTAAATTCAGTTGAAGCTTGTAGGTCCTTCAATTCAATGTGCGCTGCCACCTGCGATGCTTGACACAATCTTTTTAAATCGATGTACAAACCATCTGAAATATCCATCATGCTGCTAACATCAGGTTTTTCAGCCAACCATAAGCCTTCATTCATCTTGGCAGTTGGACATAAAAATGCATTTTTATACTTTTGTAGATCGGGTAGGGATTGTTCACAGGCAATCAACCCTAAATGCGCATATCCCAAATTACCTATGACACAGACCGCATCGCCTACTTTAGCACCGGAACGGTATTTGATATTTTGTGTTACGCTACTGCCGATGACGCTGATGCTGATGAATAATTTATCGACAGAGCAAGTGGTGTCGCCGCCTATCAATATGACATTCGCACTTTTGCACACAGTCACGAATGCAGCGAGAAAGTCTTGTGCGTAGTTGCCTTGTTGTACTGGAATGGCAATGCCACATAGCACAAATTGTGCATTACCACCCATGGCAGCGATGTCACTTAAATTAGTGTGCAAAGCTTTGTACGCTAGATTGGCGGCACTAAAATAGCGTGTGCGAAAATGTACGTCTTCTACTAACAAATCTTTGCTGATGATATAACTTTGATTGCCGGAGGCCGGAATAACGGCGGCATCATCGCCTATATACTGCGGGAAATGTGCCTTGAGTTGGCCGATGATGTGGGTTTCATTTAACATATATCGTTAATGGCGATCCACACAATAAGGGCAGGATACATCCACCACATAATCCGGGCTTTGTTGTTCGGCTTCGGTCAATGGATTTAAACAGCGATAACATAGTGCTGCTTTGGTTTCTTCCAAGTTTGGATCCAATGCTACGCGCTTGTCAAACACAAAACAATCGCCGTTATAGTGTGCGCTGCCGCATTGTTCGAAGTAATTGAGAATGCCACCTTCCAGCTGATAGACTTGGGTATAACCTTGTTGTTCTAGGGCAACGGAGGCTTTTTCACAGCGTATGCCACCTGTACAAAACATAACCATTGGTTTTTGTTTAGCTTCTTCGGGCAATTGCGCGGCACAGGCACTGGGAAAATCACGAAAATTCTGTAAGTCCAATACGGTGGCTGTTTCAAAAGTACCCAGGCGTATCTCATAATCGTTACGGGTATCTAATAGGGTAAAATCTACCCCTTCGTCCAACCATTGCTTTAACAGCTGTGGTGGTAGGGCAGGAGCCGTGTGCTTGCTGGGCTGGATTTCCGGTAGCCCCAACGGTATAATTTCTTGCTTTAACTTGATCAACATGCGATTAAAGGGTTGGCTTGCCGACCAGCTCTTTTTATAGATAGTAGCGGCCATCCCTAAAGGCTGGAAGAAGGGATTTTCGTTCAAATATCGTATAAACGCATTGATATTGTTCTCGGTACCGGCCAAAAAGAGGTTTATACCCTCTGTGCTCAGTAATATGGAACCCTTTAAATCCAGGTTTTTACACAACTCAGACAAAACCTGTTTACGCTCTGGCAGCTGGTCTACGCCTGTAAAGCGATAGGCGGCGATGTTTAAAATATTCTTATTATTCAACTGGTTAGTACACATAAGGTTCAAATCCATGGGTTATTGATGAGGCCCATTATAACAAAATAGGGTAGAGAATCAAGCCAGACGAGAACGTCAATATTCAAAAGAACGAGCGGACGCCCTTACATTTAAGATTACCTTAAGAAAATCCATGTAAGCTATGGCCCTACCCAAAGAGGGAGAATTATTAAATAATGAGGTAATCATGTCTAGTTCTACTATAGAAACTGTTTATAATGTTACAGAACGAACAAAAGAAATTTTAATGACTCTGCATGAGAAGGGCGAAGACGCTCATCCGCTGATTACTTATACTGAGAAGCAAAACTATAAGAATATCCTATTGGATTTTCGTCGTGGTATGGTGCGAATCATAGATGGGAAGGTTTTCAATGGGGATATATTACCACCCGTACGTGATTCTTGTGGCAATCTAGAAAAAGATCAAATTGAAAATGAAGGGCTTAATGCTGCTGAAAAACAAGCGATACAAACCCATCTGTCAAAGTTTAAACATATGTTTGGTGAGAAGATAGAACACTTTTCTCAATATAATTCACAAGAGTTTCTTTCAATTTCAGCAAATAGAATATTGAGCACTGTTTTGGGACAAAATATTGCATATTATAAAGCGGGTGTCTCTAATGGCAAGGTTTGTCATTTTTGGAGTGAAGAGATCGCTGGGGAAGTTCATCTTTGCATTTTAGTTGTAGATGACGGTTTTAGCATTACGCGTAATGCAGATGCAGAAAATGTGTGTTATCTCCCTGGCGCGATGATGGTTGAACTAAAAGTGCCTCTTTCAGTTATTGAAGAAAAAGCGCCTATAACTGAAAAACACATTACAAAGGCTTTAGTGAGTTCAACAGAACTGTTTAATTTACTGCATGTCAATCTTGAAGTTCTTTCTTTATTCGATTACGGTTTTGGTAGCTCTTGTTCCGAGTTAGAGCAATTAAAGAATGCATTAGATTCATTTTTAGATAAAAATGGAAGCAGACACCCTTTCCCAAACTTAGGAAATCAGATTAGAGAACCTGATTTTAAAGATATTCTATCAGAAGCGGATGTTGAAGAAGAGGTGGTTTTGTCTGAAAAACAATTAGGATACCTAAAGAGCTCATTAGACGATTTATTTTTACCTAAGCTTGATGATAGTATAGACATGACATCATCAGATTCAGTTTTAAGTGAACATGAAAGCGGAAAGACTTTTCCCTGTTCAGCAGAGCCGATTAAAGAATCTGCGCTTGAGAAACTTTATGGTACATTACCTGAGATTAAGAAACATAATTTTGAAAATGAACCACCTCTAGCTATAAAGCGTTATAGCTTACGTCTTCGAGCAGAAAATAAATCAAAGAGAGATAGTGGTCTTCATAAAAAGAGCAATAATGATTCCCCGCATGAAGAGAGTATATTTTTATTCTTAAGTCCCAGATCAAGAAAAGAAAATTCCAATCCAAACTTTTCGCGAATACGTTTTACCTTAACCGATAGTAAAAAGGAATGTAGTGCTTATAACGAACCATTATTTAACAAATCGTTCTAATCGTCGCATCGCTTCTTCCAACGTATCCATGCTGCTGGCAAAAGATAAACGTATACAATTCGGCGCACCGAAGGGTGTGCCTGCGACGGTGGCGATGTGAATCTCTGTCAATAAAGTTTCGGCCAATTGCTCATCATTGCCGATTTCGGGATGCTGCTTTAACCAAACGCTAAAATCCGGCAATAGATAAAATGCACCTTGTGCGGGTATACATGTTACACCCGGTAAGGCACCCAATGCTTTGACTAAAAAATCGTGACGCGTTTTAAATTGTTTGTTCATTAACGGAATGCTGTCTTGTGGGCCGCTGATGGCCGTTAATGCGGCCATTTGCGCTATGGAATTGGGCGCAGAAGTGGTTTGCATTTGTATGTTTTTCATTTGATTGATGATCTCAGCGGGACCTGCGGCATAGCCTATGCGCCAACCCGTCATGGCATAGCTCTTTGAAACGCCGTTGACGACGATGGTGCGATCTTTTAGTTCGGGACAAACCATGACTAAATTGGCAAAGGGAAGATCGCTCCAAATTAAATGTTCATAGATGTCGTCGGATAGGATGATGATGTTGGGATGTTTTTTTAATACTTCGGCCAGGGCTTTTAATTCATCGGCACTGTAAATCATACCGGTAGGGTTATTGGGACTATTGATAGTAAAAACTCGCGTGCGCGGTGTAATGGCGGCTTCTAATTGCTCGGCTGTAATTTTAAAATTTTGGGTATGATCCGCATAAATAAATTTAGGCGTGCCTTCACCCAATATCACCATGTCGGGATAAGATACCCAATAGGGTGCTGGAATAATGACTTCGTCGCCCGGATTTAACACCGCACACAAGGCATTGGCTAGGGCTTGTTTAGCACCCGAGGTCACAATCATTTCATTTGTATTATAGCGTAATTGATTGTCGCGCTTAAATTTATCTTGAATGGCGGCCTTCAGCGGGGCAATGCCATCGGCGGCAGTATAGCGGGTAAAGCCACTGTGTATGGCCTCAATGGCAGCTTTGCAGATGTATTCAGGGGTATCAAAGTCAGGTTCACCCACGCTTAAGCTTAAGATTGCTATACCCTGGGCTTCTAAGGCACGGGCTTTAGCATTCATAGCCATAGTAGGCGAGGGCTGTAGTTTTTTTAGTCTATTGGCTGTAGCAATGGTCATGTAGATTCCCTAAAAATGGCTATTTTATGACAGAAATTTCGGGTAGAATAGCAGTTATGAAACGATCATTGCAATTAGTCTCGCCATTTTCGCCAGCAGGCGATCAACCCGCCGCCATTGCCGCCTTAACACAGGGTATAGACGCGGGCTTAGCACGTTTAACCTTATTGGGTGTTACCGGCTCGGGTAAGACTTTTACCATGGCGAGCGTTATTGCGCATTGCCAGCGCCCTACCTTGATCATGGCACCCAATAAAACCTTAGCAGCGCAATTATATGGCGAAATGCGTGATTTTTTTCCGAACAATGCGGTGGAATATTTCGTATCGTACTACGATTATTATCAGCCAGAAGCCTATGTTCCTTCTACAGACACCTATATAGAGAAAGATTCTTCTATCAATGAACACATAGAGCAAATGCGTTTATCGGCGACTAAGGCTTTATTAGAGCGTAGGGATGTTATCATTGTGGCGACGGTGTCGGCCATTTATGGCTTGGGTGATCCGCAATCGTATTTTAGCATGGTGTTGCATGTGAGCCGTGGGGAATTGATAGACCAATATCAAACTCTGCGGCGTTTAGCTGAATTGCAATACAGCCGCAACGACATCGATTTTAAGCGTGGTACCTATAGAGTTCGCGGCGATGTGGTGGATATTTTTCCTGCGGATTCCGAAAAAGAAGCTGTGCGCATAGAGTGGTTAGGCGACGAAATAGACAATATTTATTATTTTGATCCCTTAACAGCAGAAGTGATACAACGTATTCCTAGAGCCACCATTTTTCCTAAAAGCCATTATGTGACGCCACGCCATAAAGTAGTCAGCGCTATTAAAGCCATTAAAGACGAACTCCGTGAGCGCTTGGTATATTTTAATGACAATAATAAATTGGTAGAAGCGCAACGTGTTGCCGAACGAGTTAAGTTTGATATAGAAATGATGCAAGAGCTAGGCTATTGCAGTGGGGTGGAAAATTATTCGCGTCATCTATCGGGCCGTGGCGAGGGCGAACCTCCACCCACTTTATTTGATTATTTACCGACTGACGGATTGCTGTTTATAGATGAGTCCCATGTCACCATTCCACAGATAGGAGGCATGTATAAGGGCGATAGAGCGCGTAAGGAAAATTTGGTCAATTATGGCTTTAGGTTACCCTCGGCCTTAGACAACAGGCCTTTACAATTTGATGAATTTCTCGTTCGTTCGCCACAAACTATTTACATTTCAGCAACACCAGGCGACTATGAACGCAATCAGGGCGAGTGTCTGGCCGAGCAAGTGGTACGACCTACAGGCTTGATTGATCCTAGGGTGGAAATACGACCCGTGAGCAATCAAGTAGATGATTTATTATCCGAAATCCGCAAATGTGTGGTGGCCAAAGAACGTGTATTAGTCACTACCTTAACTAAGCGCATGTCTGAGGATTTGACCGAATATTTAGATGAGCATGGCGTGAAAGTCCGTTATCTGCATTCTGATGTGGATACGGTAGAGCGTGTTGAAATTATACGCGATTTGCGCCTGGGTGTTTTTGATGTATTGGTAGGCATCAACTTATTACGCGAGGGTTTAGATTTACCCGAAGTGGCCTTGGTGGCTATTTTAGATGCTGATAAAGAAGGTTTTCTGCGATCTGAACGATCTTTAATACAAACTATAGGTCGTGCGGCGCGCCATATCAATGGCCGAGCCATTCTATACGCAGATAGGGTCACGGGTTCTATGGAGCGGGCCTTGGCTGAAACGGATCGCCGGCGCGCGAAGCAAGTAGAATATAATGAAAAACACGGCATAACGCCGAAGGGTATAGCCAAAAATATACACGATATCATGGAAGGCGCACATGCGCCCTTGCCTGTGCGTTTGGCCAATACCGCACCCAATACAGCGCAAATTCAACGTTTAAGTCCCGCGGCCTTGGGGCGAAAGATAAAGGTATTGGAGAAAGAAATGTTAGAATACGCGAAGAACTTAGAATTTGAAAAAGCGATTGCCGTGCGCGATGAGATCGAGGTTTTGAAACAGCAAGAGTTTCATTAATTTTCAACAAGAGACCCTAAAAAGACAATGTTCACTGAACTGTGTTAGTTCGAGTGTCGCTTCAAGAAGCAAAGCATTTGCATTGGTGATGGGTATATAATCAGCAGAGCTTGATTCCCCCCCCCAGGGTTAGCAGATAATATACTGCGTAGCAAAATGACAGTAATAAAAATAACTTAAGAGGTAGGTAATATGGCATCAACTGCAGAAAAAATAATAAAAAGAAAGAACAAAGAAGAAAGCTCTGCAAAAGAAGCTAAAATAAATACCGATCCCCTAGCAGGGCTGATTTGTTTTTTGGAAAAGTCTAGAGAGATATCAGAAGCAGATAGTCAAAAAGGACTTATATCTCGATTGGAGAAGAACCCACAATTAATAACAACTTGCCTTAACAGAGTATCCCATCCTGGCTCAAAGCCGAATATCCTGTCTGATATAAACTGGTTACATTGGGCTGTTTACAGGGGGTATGCAAACGTAGTCGTTGATTTGCTGCAACGACCCGAACATACTAAACTTTTGGAGGCCCCGGATTTCTATAGCAAAACGCCTTTATGTGCGGCTATTGCAAGTGGCAACTTAACGATATTTAAGCAGTTACTTCAGATGCACTAAGCGGAAGAGGAAGGCCCTTACATTTAGCAGCCGGGGGTGGGCGTGCAGAAGTGGTAGTGCTTTTATTGGCAAGGGGCGCAAAGGTTGATATTGGTAACAAGGTAGGAGGCACGCCCTTGCATTATGCGGCAGCGGACTGAAGAAAACGTATTAAAAAAGCATGGCGAAGAAAAAGACCCTGCAAAAAGAAGGTAGTGTTCACGTAACTGTGTCAAAATAAAAAAATAGTTGGAGAAAGTTAGGTGTTATGAGGCCTACAAGCCGAAAGAATGTCAAGGTTGCGCGAAGCGCACCCGAAGGGCTTGACCT
>JAJXVQ010000047.1 GCA_021782065.1 Pseudomonadota bacterium | reverse complement strand
CTTTTTGTACTAATCATAGCCATAATTGCAACTCACTTGTTTATAATAATAACGCGCTATCCGAGGCACTTCGTGGCTAATTACTTCAAAAAATGCACACGCTCTTATGTAGAACTCTATCGAGGTTTACCCATACGATTGTGGGTGGGTTTGAGTGCCTCTTTTATCAACTCATTAGCCGGTTCAGTGATCGTTTTTCTATCTCTTTTTTTTACCAATCAACGTCATTTCACGGTGGCACAAACGGGACTGTTGGTCACATTGTTTGGCATAGGTGCTACCTTCGGTGCTTATCTGAGTGGTAGATTGTGTAATCATTACTCTACTCAACGAATCTCTATTGTATCCTTGCTCATCATTGCGTCAGCTCTACTCTGTATCCCCTACTGTTATAGTCTCTATGTATTCATTCCCCTGATGACTTTCATGGGAATATCGGCTTATGCTTTTATTCCGGCTAATCGTATATGGATCTTGGCACAATGTGGTGAAAACGATAAAGTACGCGCCAATAGTTTACGCTATATGTTAGTCAACTTGGGTTTCGGCATTTCTGTCTTTATTGACGGGTTTTTGGCTCATTATAGCTATTTTCTATTATTTACCGTTAATGGTTTAATCATCTCTCTTTCCGCTTTAACGCTAGTCTGGGCGGGTGGTAAAGAAGAAAAAGAAACCTGTATCAAAGAAGATAAAAGGCCTTTCTGGAAATTACACGTCTTTGAAAATAAACTTTTTGCCGTTTACTATTGCATCCTCTTTATCGCCGTAATGCTGTACGCACAATTAAAAATAACCTATGCTATTTATTTGCAACAGTATTACCATACCACCGCACCTATGTTAAGTTATTTATTTTTAACCAACTGCCTGCTGATCATCGCTTTGCAAGTCTGGGTCGTTGAGAAAACGCGTCGTTTTGATCAAGCCATCGTTGCGGGACTAGGTGCTTTTCTAATTGGTTTAGGGTTGTTTATTTTAATATTAGGGACCAATTATTACTGGGCTTTAGTGTCTGCAGTCATTTGGACTCTAGGCGAAATGCTAGCCTTCCCTGTTATTCAAATGTCGTTGTACAACAAAGCGAATGAAGCTGCCCGCGCTACACACATGGGCTTGTATCAATCTGTTTACGCCTTTGCGACTGTTGCCGGATCCGCACTAGGCAGTTGGTTGTATCACTTTAATCAAGGCTTCGTCTTGTGGATAGTGTGTGGCTTATGCGGCATTTTCTGCTGGAGATTGTCCTATACCATACGAGAAAAGAAAACGGTATTGTCTACCGTTTCTAATACATAACTACGACTTTTTCTTACGTGCCTCTTCTTTTTCCATTTGCTCGCGCGCAACGTTGTAGTCAAAACCTTTGCTTTCGTCGGTCAGACTCATTTCGCCGATCAGGGCTTCGGCATCGAAAGGATCGACTAAACCTTCACGTACCATTGCCACGGCTCTGTCGCGGTAAGTTTGCCAACCCATAGAGCGCAAATAACGCTCCCAGGATAAGATATCTAGCTTTTGAATGTATTCACGGCCTTTCTCATCTACCCAGACTACCTCAGCAACCACTTTACGGCCTGATAAAGCTGAACTGCCACATTGCTTACAACCACCGGGCCTACGAGCATATAAATGCTCTACGGCATCCCCAAAAATGATTTCCCAGCGATGCATATCGTTAACATGCGCCTTGGCCGTTTTTAAAGGGATTTTACAATGCGGACACAACACAGCAATTAAGCGTTGGAAAATAAGGCATACCAACACATTGCTGTCGCTTAACATCACCGACGAAATACCCATATCTGCCAAGCGTAAGATGATACCCGGCGCTGAGTTGGTGTGTATGGTTGAAAACACCAAGTGACCTGTGATGGTGGCGCGCAACATGACATTGGCTGTATCTTCATCACGCATTTCCCCTAATACGATGTAATCGGGATCCATACGCAATGCTGCTCGACCAAAGCTGGCAAAGCTTCTGTCGTCTGTTTTAACATTTACCGGTACTTGTGTGGCGCTATGCACAACTTTTTCAACCGGATCTTCAATGGTATATACCTTACGGGTATTTTTAATCAGGTGCAAACACGCGGCCAAGGTGGTGGTTTTACCGGAACCCGTAGGCCCAGATAACAACACCGCTCCGTGCGGCATTTGTATGGCGCGTTTTATAATATAAATTTGTTCTATGGTATAGCCTAAGTCTTCTAGCGAAACGATGCTGCTCTCTTTTTCCGTGCCTAAGATCCGCATCACCATATCGAAGCCGCCGTGTGCAGGCATACTGGCCAAACGCAAACGTATATCGCCAGATTTAACCTTCAATGGCATAGCTGCATCTTGAGGTACCAAGGGATTAAAATGCGCTGTAGCATGGTCGGTTTCTTTATTAAAAGCTACCGCTGCAACTTCGCGTCCTAATCGAGGGAACCATTCGGCATGCAAATACAATTCACCATATTTACGAAAACGAATGCGGCATACATCGGTACGTATTTCCATGTGTATATCGCTCACATCCGCATCTACCGCTTCTTGCACCAAAGTACGTAAGCGCTTTTGTTGACCGCTGATTTCTTCAGCCATGTCTTGCTGAATTTGTTGGTAATCTTTTATAGAGCCTAAGTTTTCCAGAAAGGAATTAATAAGTGAAGGTGCTGCGACCAAGACTTCACCAGGACGTATATTTTTATTGACCATCGCAATACGACAGTTTTGTACATCGCGCGAGCCTGGATCAGAGGTTAAGATGGTACCGCTTTTTAAAACAATGATATTTTTGCGCTGTAAACACCAGCCAGCCATTTCAGGCGAAGGTCTATCATCACTCGCTAACTGTGCTTTGCTGGTCACCACCTTGACACCGGGCGGCGCTTTAAAACTACTACTTTCTATATCGTCCATATAGCTTTAGCATCCGTATTGAATATATTACAATTATAGACCTATTTTGCTAGAAGATGCGAGTTTAACACTGAAGGCCAGAACTCTGCCATCCTCGGGCCGGAGCCTGTACTCAGTACTCCGGGCAGCCGAGGATAACAAATCGCTCTAAATAACCTCCCAGCCTGTGACTTCAGCAACCGCCTGCCCTATGTGCGCAGGAGAATGCGTTGTATGCACGCCAGCAGCTTCTAAAGCCGCAAATTTTTCCTTAGCCGTTCCTTTGCCGCCCGCAATAATAGCACCTGCATGTCCCATGCGTTTGCCTGCAGGGGCAGTTACACCAGCAATATAAGATACCACTGGTTTGGTTACATGCGCCTTAATAAAGGCTGCAGCTTCTTCTTCAGCACTACCACCAATTTCACCTACCATGATAATGGCTTCCGTTTGTGGATCATTTTGGAACAATGCCAATATATCTACAAAGGTAGTCCCAGGGATAGGATCTCCCCCTATACCCACGCAGGTGCTTTGGCCAAAGCCCAGTGCCGTCGTTTGAGACACAGCTTCATAGGTTAAAGTCCCCGACCTAGATACTATACCCACACGACCTTTCTTGTGTATATGGCCAGGCATAATACCAATCTTGCATTCGCCTGGCGTAATCACGCCTGGACAATTTGGACCTATCAAACGTATATTTTTCTTTGTGTCTAAATAAGCACGTACAGCCAACATATCCAAAACAGGAATGCCCTCGGTGATGCAGACGATAAGTTCTAGGCCCGCATCTATAGCTTCAACGATAGAATCCTTACAAAAAGGCGCAGGCACATAAATAACGCTAGCTGTTGCCCCTGTTTCTTTGACCGCTTCTTTTACCGTATCGAATACCGGTTTATCTAAATGCAGTTGCCCGCCTTTACCTGGAGTAACACCGCCTACTAATTTGGTACCGTAGTCTAAGGCTTGTTGTGAATGCAAGGTACCTTGATTACCGGTAAAACCTTGACAGATCACCTTCGTATCTTTATTAATTAATATACTCATTATTTATCCTCCACTGCGGCAACGATACGTTTTGCGCCATCTTCAAAGCTATCAGCTGCAATCACGTTTAAACCACTTTTTTCTAAAATTTGTGCGGCCAATTCGGCATTATTACCTTCTAAGCGCACGACTACGGGTAGCTGTGTTTTCACTTCACTGACTGCGCTGATAATACCTTGTGCTATCATATCGCAACGCACGATACCGCCAAAAATATTGATAAAAATACCTTTGACTTTTTCGTCGGATAAAATGATTTTAAAGGCTTCTGTCACGCGTTCTTTGGTTGCACCACCGCCCACATCTAAAAAGTTAGCGGGTTTCCCACCGTGCAATTTAATTAAATCCATGGTTGCCATGGCTAAACCAGCGCCATTGACCATACACCCTATATCGCCATCTAGCGCAATATAATTTAGTTCCCATTGATGCGCTCTATTTTCACGATCATCTTCTTGCGTGGTATCGCGTTGTGCGCGCAAGTTAGGGTGACGATATAATGCATTGTCATCTAGATTAATCTTGCCATCTAAACAAACTAACTCACCATTTTCTTTGATAACCAAAGGATTGACTTCTAACAGACTTAAATCATTGTCTATAAATAATCTGCCCAAGCCCAGCAAAATCTGCGTAAATTCTTTTATTTGCGCCGCATTTAAGCCTAGTTTAAAGCCCAAGTCACGCGCCTGAAACGGCAATAAGCCCACTATAGGATCCACCACCGTTGTTAGAATCTTCTCAGGATGTTTATGTGCCACTTCTTCAATTTCCACGCCACCTTCGGTAGACGCCATAAAGACGATTCGTCGCAAAGCTCTGTCGACCACAGCACCCAAATACAATTCTTTGGCGATGGCAGAAGGTTCTTCGATTAAAATTTGATGTACTGGTTGACCATTGGCATCAGTTTGATAGGTTACTAAACGTGTGCCTAATAAAGCTTGTACCGCTGCTTTCACATCCTCTTTATTGGAGACAATCTTCACGCCGCCTGCTTTACCGCGACCACCAGCATGCACTTGGGCTTTCACCACCCAACGCTCGCCACCCAAATGGGCTAATGCTGCGGCTACTTCATCGACGCTAGAGACCACTTCACCGTGCGGCACGGCAATGCCGTACTCACGAAACAGCGCTTTGGCTTGATATTCATGTAAATTCATTGTTGTTTCCTATATTATTTTACTAAAAATCTTTTAATTACCTCCGCTCCCTAACGGTCGCGGCTCAGTTCCAAAATTATAATGCAAGTAACATCCGTGCGGGATCTTCCAAAAACTGTTTTACCGCCACTAAAAAGCTGACAGATTCACGACCATCGATAATACGATGATCATAAGATAAAGCGACATACATCATCGGACGTATCACCACGACGCCATTCTCGGCTACGGGTCTTTCTTGAATCTTATGCATGCCTAGAATACCGCTTTGCGGCGGGTTGATAATGGGTGTAGCCATCAATGAGCCAAACACCCCACCATTAGTAATGGTAAAAGTACCGCCCGTCATTTCTTCAACCGTCAGCTTGCCCTCACGTGCACGTGCTGCGCTGTCGGCAATTGTTTTTTCAATGCCTGCTAAGCTTAAGGTTTCAGCGTTGCGTATGATAGGTACGACTAAACCACGTGGCGTGGATACAGCGATACCCACATCGTAATAACCGTGATAAATAATATCTGTCCCATCTATAGAAGCGTTCACATCGGGAAATTTTTTCAAAGCTTCCACGACGGCTTTAGTAAAGAAGGACATAAATCCTAATTTAACGCCGTGCGCTTTTTCAAATTCATCTTTATAGCGACTGCGTAAATCCATTACCGGTTGCATATTGATTTCATTAAAGGTGGTCAACATGGCAGCATTGTGTTGTGCTTCTACTAAACGCTCTGCGATCTTGGCACGCAAACGGGTCATCGGCACTCTTTCTTCAGGGCGCGAGCCTGCAGCTACAGTGCTAACAGCGGCAGGTGTCTTTTGTGCTAAATCTTCTTTGACAATACGGCCACCCTTACCACTGCCTTGTAAGCCTTGTACTTTGATATCGTTTTCAGCAGCAGCGCGGCGCACCGCTGGGCTTAAGTGTGGTTCTGCTTCAGCGGCTGCTGTAGCTTTAGTATTATCGACTGGTTTAGCACTTGCGGTACTTACAGCGCCTGCATTCAATTTCCCCAGCAAAGCATCAGCCAATACTGTTTTGCCTTCAGGCACGGTAATTTCAGCTAAAACACCGCTTTCAGGCGCGGGCACTTCTAATACCACTTTATCTGTCTCTAATTCTACCAAGGTTTCATCGCGTTGCACGCTGTCACCTGCTTTTTTATGCCATTTGAGAATGGTGGCATCCGCAACCGATTCAGGCAAGGCAGGAACTCTAATTTCAATCGACATTCTTTATTTCCTCTCTTATTTTAATGTAAGTGCATCTTTAACCAATTGTTGTTGCTCTGCCGTATGTCTAGCCAGATAACCTGCAGCAGGGGCTGCAGAAGGAACACGACCCGCATATTGTAATTCTTGACCAGATATCAACGCCTTACGCATAGCATGTTGTAATGAATACCATGCGCCTTGATTTTGCGGCTCTTCCTGACACCAAACAATATCTTTAACGTCTTTATACGGCGCTAAGACTTCCTTCAATTGGGCTTCTGGAAATGGATACAATTGTTCAATACGAATGATAGCCACATCTTTTTGTGCATCGTCGCGTCGTTTTTGCAATAGGTCGTAATAGACTCGACCTGCACACAACACAACTCGTTTGATTTTCTTTGCAGGTAAATCATCTACTTCACCTATAACCGGTTGGAATGCACCCTTGACTAAATCATCCCAAGTGGACACAGCCAATTTATGGCGCAATAAGCTCTTGGGCGTCATGACGATTAAAGGTTTACGATAGGGTCTGAGCATTTGTCGTCTAATCATATGAAAACATTGTGCTGGCGTAGTCGGTACACAGACTTGCATATTATGTTCCGCACACAATTGTAAAAAACGCTCCAGACGTGCAGAAGTATGCTCAGGGCCCATACCTTCATAGCCATGCGGTAAAAATAAAGCTAAACCGGATAAACGCGACCATTTTTGTTCGGCGGCACTGATGAATTGATCTATCACCACCTGCGCTCCATTCACAAAATCACCAAACTGCGCTTCCCAAATCACTAGAGTCTTAGGATCGGTACTGGCATAACCATATTCAAAAGCCATCACCGCTGCTTCGGATAATATGGAATCTATCACCGCAACGTGTGCGTTTTGTTGCTGACATTGGGCCAATGGTAAATATTCCTGCCCTGTTTCATAATCATGTAATACTGCGTGTCTGTGTGCGAAAGTGCCTCGACCACAATCTTGACCCGAAATACGCACTCCAAAACCTTCATCTAATAATGAAGCATAGGCCAAGTTCTCAGCAAACCCCCACATAAAAGGTTCTTTGCCTTCTAGCATTTGCTGACGCGCTTGCATTTCACGCGCGACTTGCGGTTGTAAAGAAAAGTCTTTAGGTAAGGTCAATAGTTTTTCAGCCAAGGCATGTAACTTTTTGCTGTCTATAGTATTGTTGTAAGTTGCGTCCCATTCCGTATTCAGATAAGGAGTCCAATCGATGTTTTTAAAGTGCACTGGATTATCATCTACTACCGTCACTACGGATTTACCAGCATCTAATAAGGCTCTGTAAGCATCTATAGATTGTGCGCGCTCAGCCGCTGTAATAACGCCTTGTTGCTCTAAGGTATCGCCATATAAGCCGAGGACAGTAGGACGTTTACGTATCACGCTGTACATCACCGGTTGTGTGATAGCCGGTTCATCGGCTTCGTTATGACCCAAACGACGATAAGATACTAAATCGATCACCACATCGCGATTAAATTGCATTCTAAAATCTAAAGCCAATTGCGCTGCTTTCACCACCGCTTCGGGGTCGTCACCATTGACGTGAATAATAGGCGCTTCAATCATTTTTGCTGCATCAGTGCAATAACGCGATGAACGTGCATCGCGCGGATCGCTGGTCGTAAACCCTACTTGATTATTCAGCACAATGTGCACAGTGCCACCGGTACTATAGCCGCGGGTTTGCGACAGGGTGAAGGTTTCCATCACAACCCCCTGACCAATAAAAGCTGCATCGCCGTGTACTACAATAGGAATCGTTGAATTACGGGTTTTATCGTTTAGATTATCTTGTCTAGCGCGTACTGAACCTTCTACTACCGGAGAGATAAGGGGCGAGTTCGGCACG
>JAJXVQ010000046.1 GCA_021782065.1 Pseudomonadota bacterium | reverse complement strand
GAGATTTCGGCTATTGGGCCTTTTATTTAACCTCTTTTTGGGCAGCACTTGTTTTCTTAAAAACAGAGAAACAACGTTATCTGTGGCTATTTGGTCTGAGTATGCTGGTAGCAGCGTTGTTTCGCGTAGAAGGCGTCGTGATTGCACTGGGTACAATTGTTCTTTTTTTCTGTATGCCGGGATGGTCTTTCTACGCACGTTGTCGCAATAGCTTGATTATGGCATGGCCTTTTTGGTTAGGGGCGCTGTTATTTTTGTTGATAGGGCCTCATAATTTATATGGCGGTGGCCGTTTACAAGACATTTATAGTTACGCCGTACATGGTGTTGCTACGGTGCTGCAAAACAGGGAACAAACCATCGATCTCATGGATAAAGCGTTGAAGCCTTATTATATTTTTATACACACAAATCAAATGTATATTGGTATGCTTATTGGCTTTTTTATCTATAAAATTGTGGCCAACATTGGGGTGATTTACAGTGGTTTCGCAATATATGGCTGGGCAAAGAAAGCTTTGATCTTAGAAAGACGTGAAAAAATATTGTGGTATGGGTTGATGATTATCCAAGTAGTTATACTCTTTGTTTTTTTAATGAACCATTTGTTCTTAACTAGCCGTTATGTTTTAGCTTTGTGTTTACTCATTTTGCTGTGGACGCCATTTGGTATAGAGCAGCTGTATCAAAAAGCGCTTCTTTGTACGCGTAAATGGCGTGTAGGGTTCACTGTAGCACTGGGCTGTTTGTTCATCTTCACTCTGTTGAACAGTTTTGTGCATATAGGACCTTCTAAGCAATATGTATTAGATATGACAAAATGGTTACAAGTACATACAGGCGCTAATGATCGTATTGCTGTAAATGATAACATTGCGCTATATAAAATCAAGGGAGCAATCCCTACTTGGGATGAAGACTTGTTAACCCCAACTCAAGAAAGCAATTGCCAATTCTCAGCGTATCGGTATGTGGCGGTTCAATTTCGCCATCAGGATCCAGTGGCGCATTGCGCCAATTTAAAATTAGTGCAATCCTACCATAATGAAAAAAACGGTGTGGCTAATATTTATGGAGTAAAGCGTTAAACGACGTAACTACCCGGAAAGAAAAAATATACTCTAATCTATCTAATGTCCGTTTTTCTTACTACAAGGCGAGATTAGTTATTAAACAATTTCACAACGCACCTGTCCCTTCGCCAAACGCACGTCGATTTTATCGCCCTTTGCCAATTGTTTAGCATCGCTTATAATATGTTGTTCTTTTAATACCAAAGCATAACCCCGATCTAATGTGGCCAAAGGACTAATGGCGTGTAAGGCTTGGCTTTGAGCAATGAGTTTTTTCTGTTTTTCATTCAATAGGGCAATAGACGCACCATTCAAACGAGCCGTTAATTTTTCTTTTTGTTGTTGCCATTGTAATAGTTTATGTAAAGGAGCGTGTTGCTGTAATCTATGCCATAAGACCTTCAGCGCATCTTGTTTTCTTTGCAAGGATTGCAAACTGCACTGATACAAACGATATTGTACGTGATCCAAGCGTTGTTGATATTGTATCAATACATTGCGTGGTTCCGCTAAGCGCTTTTGTTGCCACAATAAATGTTTTTTGGCCATTTGCAATAGAGATAACATTATGGCATACAGCGTTTTGGTCTGTTTCTTTAACTGTAAGCGCAATTCATTTTGATCGGGACTACAATATTCCGCAGCAGCAGTAGGGGTAGGGGCGCGTAAATCGGCGACAAAATCGCATAAAGTAAAATCGATTTCATGCCCTACGGCGCTCACAATCGGAATAGTCGCGGCAAAAACGGCGCGCACGACTTTTTCATCGTTAAAGGCCCATAAATCTTCTAATGAGCCACCACCACGACCGATAATCAATACATCGCATTCAAGGCGTGCTTCTGCCATCGCCAACGCATGACAGATTTGTGGTGGCGCACTTTCACCTTGTACCAAGCACGGATAAATAATCACTTTAGCGCTGGGATAACGGCGGTTTAAAGTGGTGATGATGTCGCGAATGGCGGCGCCATGCGGCGAAGTGATAACGCCTATACTGCGCGGAAATCGAGGTAAGCTTTTTTTATGCTGATTATCAAATAAACCTTCTTGAGATAATTTTAAACGTAAGACTTCAAAGGCGCGTTGCAAAGCACCGTGACCAGCTTCTTCTATATAAGATACTATTAACTGATAATCGCCGCGTTCTTCATATAAACTGACTTCGGCGCGTACCAAGACTTGCATGCCATTTTTAGGAGTGAAAGTAGCTAAGCCATTTTGATTTTTAAACATAGCGGCGCGCACTTGAGCGCGATCATCTTTTAAAGAAAAATACCAATGGCCTGAGGCTGCACGTATAAAATTGGAAATTTCTGCTTCAACCCAAACGCGGCTGAAGCTAAGGCTCAATGCTTGGCGTGCTTTGGCATTTAAGGCACTGACGCTCAGTATTTCGCGTGCTTCTGATCCTTGTAGTAGAGTAGACATAAGTTCCTCATTATCCGCGCCCTAACGGTCGCGGCTCGGCTCCGATTCTTCATCTTCGCCGCAAATTTTAAGCTTATTGGCTTTGGCAAAGTTTAAGATAGACTCATACAGTTCGGGGTGGGTTTCTTTCATGGTTTTGTCTAGCATCACGCATTTGTTGCCGTCTTTCATTGCAGGGCGCAACAACGGGGAATAGACAATACGATGTTTGACGAATTTGGATAAGCCGCCACTCATGCGTTCAGCCCAATCGCTGGGCCTGAAGGTTTCACCGCTTTCAGTGATACCCTCTATGATAATTTTTTTATCGTCATCGTCTGCCATAAAGCTCGTCATACCCTTTTATTGACTGCGGCCTAAAGTTTAGTGTATCGTGGCCGTTTATAATATAGAGTGTAACATAACTTAAGGTACACAAACATGCATCCTGAACCGGGTCACGAAACACAACAGCCTAAACCTAGGCGCGGTATTTATCTTTTGCCCAATTTACTAACAACAGCGAGCCTGTTTGCAGGCTTTTATAGCATAGTAAACGGCATGCAAGGCCATTTTCATAGGGCGGCAATAGCCATTTTTGTAGCCATGATTTTAGACGGCTTAGATGGCCGTGTGGCGCGATTAACCAATACCCAAACGGCTTTTGGCGTTGAATTTGACAGTTTAGCGGACTTGGTTTCTTTCGGCTTAGCGCCTGCCCTAGTGTCTTATAGCTGGTGTTTGCATGGTTTAGGCAATTTTGGTTGGTTGGCTTCTTTCTGGTATGTAGCGGCGACGGCACTGCGCCTGGCTCGTTTTAATACACAAGTAATGTATGTCGATAAACGCTATTTTCAGGGTATACCTTGTCCGGCTGCTGCAGCGGTGGTTGCGGGAGCCATAGGCCTCAGCTCATATTATCAGCCTTTCCCAGTGATGGTTTTGGCCATAATCATGGGTATTCTTTTAATGATTTTGGGTGTGTTGATGGTCAGCAATATACGCTACTATAGTTTTAAAGAAAGCCCTTTCAAGGATCGTGTTCCTTTTGTGACCATTATCGCTGCGGTATTAATCTTCGTAGGTATCGCCATAGCCCCTATGTTGCTATTATTTTTGGCCTTCTTGGTCTATGCCATATCGGGTCCGGTGTTAACCTTAAAAAGTTTGCGCGAAAAACGCTCGCAGCGTCAGAGGGTGGATTAGAGGGATTACAGAGCTAATGTAATGTGATAAGGACATTTATCATGAAGGAGCTACACCCCGCTTTAACGCTAAAATACTTAGGGATTAATACCTATAAAGAACCTATCATTTATATGCGTTCGGATTGTCATATTTGTAAATCAGAAGGCTTTGACGCACAGGCACGTGTACGGGTGTCACTGAATAATCGCTCCATTGTTGCAACATTAAACACGATTGACTCTAATCTGTTAAGTGATAATCAAGCTAGTCTGTCTGAATATGCCTGGAAATTATTATCTGCAAAAGAGGGTGACCCAATATCAGTCAGCCATCCTAAACCGCTGGATTCTCTAAGTTACATCCGTTCAAAAATATATGGTCATGAACTAAAGGCCGAAGAAACCAAACACATCATTGATGATCTTGTGGCAGGGCAACTCTCAGATATTAATATCGCGATGTATATTGCTGCTAGTGCTGGCGCTAAATTATCCAAAAAAGAAGTATTTGATTTGACAAAAGCAATGGTTGATTCAGGTCAACGCTTAACCTGGGATGCGCCTTGCGTGGTTGATAAACACTGTGTGGGAGGATTGCCAGGAAATAGAACGACACCTATCATTGTTTCAATTGTTGCGGCTTTCGGTTTAATGATTCCAAAAACATCATCGAGAGCCATCACTTCTCCTGCTGGTACCGCGGATACCATGGAAGTTTTCACATCAGTTGATTTAGATATTCCTACAATGAGAAGAGTTGTAGAACAAGAGAATGGGTGCCTTGTTTGGGGTGGTTCTATGGCATTAAGTCCTGCGGATGATTTGCTGATTAGAATTGAAAGAACGGCTAATATTGATAGTGAAGAGCAAATGGTTGCTTCGATTTTGTCTAAAAAAATTGCCGCAGGGGCGACACATTTATTGATTGATATGCCTATTGGAACAACCGCAAAAATCAGATCAATTGCCCATGCTGAATATCTTAAAAAACTTTTAAAATCGATTGCTAAAGAGTTTGGCATCGAGACAAAAGTGATTTTTAGCGATGGCTCACAACCTATAGGCAGAGGAATAGGTCCAGGACTGGAAGCGCTTGATATATTGGCTGTTTTGAATCGTAACCCAAATGCACCACAGGATTTACGAGAACATGCGTTGGCGCTTGCAGGACAAGTGATAGAGTTTTCTCCCAATATTACTCATGGAAGTGGAATAAAGATAGCGACTGATATTCTTGACAGTGGCCGGGCCTTTGCAAAATTTCAGGCCATTTGTAATGCTCAAGGTGGTATGCGAGAGATACCCCAAGCTTCTTTTACACATACCATTGAATCTAAAAAATCAGGAATTATTGTGAATATCGATAACCGACAGATAGCACGTGTTGCAAAATTAGCAGGTGCACCAAAGTCAAAGTCAGCAGGTGTTGAGCTCTTAGTGCCACTGCACAGTGTAGTGCGTAAATCTCAACCTCTTTTTAAACTGTATGCTGAAACGCGAGGTGAGCTTAATTATGCACTCGATTTTCTTAAACAAGGCCATGAAATTTTTCAGATTGAGGTTGGCGCATGAAACATCTCCCCATCATTTTTTCATTATTTGGGTCGGATAAATTGGTCGATAAGATTCAAGAACAATGCCATTATGATATAGGTAACATCACGCAACATCAATTTCCAGATGAAGAAACCCTCATAAGAATTGATTCTAATGTTCATGATCGGGTAGTTATTTTCGTTGTCAATTTTAATCAACCCAATGCAAAACTATTGCCACTTTTGTTTGCCGCTGAAACTGCAAGATCGCTTGGAGCATCTAAGATTATATTGGTTGCAACTTATCTTGCTTACATGCGTCAGGATAAAGTATTTGCGCCAGGTCAGGGGATTACCTCAGTTTATTTCGCGAAGCTTATTTCCCATTATTTTGATAGTCTTATTACTATCGATCCTCACTTGCACCGCTGGCATGCATTAAATGAAATTTATGATATCCCAACGCATGTGTTACATGCGACAAATAGCATTGCTCAGTGGATTCATCAGCATGTCAAAAAACCAGTGCTGATTGGCCCTGATGCCGAAAGCGCTCAATGGGTTAAAGATATTGCAGAGAAGACGGACTCCCCCTATTTGATTTTAGAAAAAACTAGAAAAGGGGACAATTCCATTGAGGTATCTATACCTCATCTTGAAAAGCATCAGGATGCTACATTGATACTGGTTGATGACATTATCTCCACGGGAATGACCATGCTAGGGACAATAAAGCATTTGCAATCCTTGAAAATGCCTGCGCCAATCTGTATCGGCGTTCATGCTGTTTTTGCAGAAAATGCCTATCAAAAATTGTTGGATTCAGGGGTCAAGAAGATTGTCACATGTAATACTATTCCCCATATTTCTAATCAAATCGATATGAGTCAGGATATCGCAGATTGTTTAATGACTTTGCCAATATTGGATTAGGATAAAGAGAATGGGTAACATTACTAACAAGCCAGAGTCTTCTACAATAGAAAATAGGTTATCACAAACTCGTGCTAGCTTGTTATCTTTTCTGGATTCATTAGAGATTCAATATCAGACCATCGAACACCCGCCGGTCTTCACGACGGCTGATGGAGCAAAGATCCATAACCCAATTCCGGGGGCGCATATTGATACAAAGAATTTATTTCTAAAAGATGATCGCCAATGTTACTGGTTAATCTCGGCATTAGAAGAAACCAAAATTGATCTACGCGCATTGTCAAAACAGTTGCCCGCTAAAAATTTGCGCTTTGCTAAACCAGAATTTTTAAGGCAATACTTAAACGTTGAGCCAGGTTCGGTAACCTGGTTTGCATTATTCAATGATAAAGACAATAGGGTAAAAGCTATTTTGGATAAAGCACTTTTTAAGCACCCGCTAGTTGGTTTTCATCCTTTGGTAAATACAGCAACCACGGTAGTTCAGCCTACAGATCTAGTGCGGTTTGCACAAGCACTCAATCACGAGTATTTGCTTTACGACTTTTCAAAATGAATATATTCCTAATCAATAAAGATGCGAGATTTTGATAAATACTATAGATTTGAATCGAAGCTTTGTCATTCCCCAGAGCATCGAGAACGGGCTTTAGCCGAAGTCGGGGAGCACATTGTCATCCTCGACCGAAGGTCGGGGATCCAGGATCAGATAAGCTTTTTCTGGATCCCCGACTGCGGCCTCGCGGCCTGGTCGAGGATGACAAAGCTTTAGTTTGTAACTACTTTTGGCGCGAATTGCGTATCTTTAAATGAGTTGATTCTCGGGGTGATAGGATTTGAACCTACGGCCCCTGCCTCCCGAAGGCAGTGCTCTACCAAACTGAGCTACACCCCGCTCGATGAAATTATACTGAAAATCGTATTTTAGTTACAACGCGATACGGTAAAATCGGCTAGAGCGCGTAAGGCTGATTTGTAAGGTGAATCCGGTAATGCTTCTAAAGTTTTGCAAGCTAAAGCAACTTCTGCATGCGCGCGTTGTTGTGTATATTCTATGGCTTTATTGCGCGCTAAGGCTTGTAGTATTTCGGGCAAAAGAGCGCTACCATCGGATTCTATGGCTTGATGAATTAAAGCTCTTTCCGCTTCATTCCCTACTGCCAGCGTGTAGATCAAAGGTAGGGTAGGTTTGCCTTCAGCCAAATCATCACCTATGTTTTTACCCATTTCGTTGACATCGCCTTGATAATCCAGCGCATCATCTACCAATTGAAAGGCTAAACCCAAATGATGGCCAAAAGCTGTCATCTGTTGTTCTATTTCTGCGGGTTGATTGCTGATAACGGCGGCTAATTGGGTTGCTGCAGAGAATAACTTAGCCGTTTTGGCGGAAATAACGTCAAAATAACGCGCCTCACTGGTGGCGGTATCGTGCCTATTGATGAGCTGTAATACCTCGCCCTTGGCAATAGTATTGGAAGCGGTCGACAGAATAGAGATGACTCTTAAGCTATTGACCTCAGCCATCAATTGAAAAGCACGTGAAAATAAAAAGTCGCCTACTAAGACGCTTGCCTCGTTGCCCCAAATGCTGTTGGCAGTGCTTTGACCACGACGCAGGGAGGAATCGTCTACCACGTCGTCATGTAACAGCGTTGCCGTGTGGATAAATTCAATAATGGCAGCCAGAAGTATATGGCTATCGCCTTGATAATTAAGGGCTTTTGCGGTTAATAACAATAACATAGGCCGTATGCGCTTGCCGCCACTGGCGACGATATGCTGGCTTAGGGTGTCTATCAGGGGGATATCTGCTGCTAATTTGGACAAGATCAAGCGGTTGACGCGTTCCATATCATCGCTAACATGGCTGCGTATGGCATCCAATGACATAATAAACCCCTTAATAATATAATAGGGCCATAATACCATAAAAAAAATGTCGCTCATACCTTGCATCTAAGCAGATAATATCGTATTATGGGCGACTATTTTAGACCTATGTCTATACTCACAGCAGTTGGTTTTTAGGGTAGGCGCCGAGTCCTCGAGCAGCAGGAGTGTAGTACTCTACATGACTGGTGCGAGATGGATGAAGGCAACACCCCCTAAAAAGCAAATGCGA
>JAJXVQ010000045.1 GCA_021782065.1 Pseudomonadota bacterium | reverse complement strand
TTTTCCAATAGCACCTCGTCTAAAAAAGACTTTATTTCTGATTCTTCTAGTTCTGACGTTTCACATGAAAAGCCTTTGTTTTTTAAAATTTCTTTTATAGCATTAGCATTACTGTGGACCAAAGCGCTGAGTACAAAATTATTCTTTTCCAAAAGTTCATTCTTTAATATTTCTTCTAGCTCATAGTCCATAATACCCCTTTCATCAATATATTTATTTTTTACGTTGAATCGTAATTTGTTTTGAGATCATATAATATAGAGAGTGGAATGTTCTGTCAAGGAAGTCAGCGGCTCCCGGCTAAGAGAGAATGGGCAAGTGAGATAAAATCCGAAGAACAGGCGCAAAAAATCATCCTGGTCTATTTTTAGTCAACCTTTCTAGCGTCTTCTAGGGCTTTGTTTGGACATGGACTAAAAGCTTCGCCAAAATCTCAAGAGGAATCCTCTGTTAACCACGCCTTATGCCCATAAGCCAAGGCATTCCAGGATGCTTCAAGACTATTAATAAAAAAATTAAAAAATATACTGCGTTGACACTCCCATAAGCTTTTCTTCGTTTTTAATCGCTCTAAGACTTTTTTGAAAGTCTGACAGCCCAGTTGCTGCAGCTGATCGACTAAAAATGCCAGTGTCATCAAATAGGCGAATACCATACTAAGGTGCTTTTTTCCATGTCCAAAATTATGCTCAAATTGCCCCCCCTGATTTTGAGCGTATTAAATGTTTCATTTTCAATTCTATGCCGTGCTCGCCCTACCCTCATTACCTGATATACATTATTTTCATTTAATTCAAATTTTATAACCCACACACAGCGCCCTCGTTTACCGTTTGCATGTTCTTCCCAATATTCCAATACATTCACTAAACAATCTTCATGCCTATCATTTATCGCTAGGCCGTTGGCCCACTCAAATCTGTGGATTATTTTCTTTTCCTCAACTTTATAGCTGGGCTTTTGCAACGAATTAAAATCTTCAAATAACGCTTTATGATCTCTTGGTTTTGCTACCAGAATAAATGCATGTGAATTTTGCTTGAGTGTCTTTAGATAACGGTTATCATGGATCCGTGTAGCCGTCGGATTCGGTGTAGGCGCCAGGCTTGGCATCGGTGTAGGACTTGGAGTTAGCTATATTGCAAACTTTATTTTACAAATTAGGCTTGCCTGTTTTCTCTCATCCGCGATCCCACCCATTCTCTCACCAACCCTAATGTTGCTTTCAATTGACCTGCATTATTCCCCGCAGCTTGAGCCATATCGGCACGGCCACCGCCTTTGCCGCCTAATTTCTCGGCCAGAAAACCCACTAATTGGCCTGCATGGACTTTATCATTTAAAGATGTACTAACACCCGCAACCAAGTGCACTTTATCTTCATGCACGCTCGCCAAAACAATCACGCTGGGATCTAAATCCGCTTTAATTTGGTTTAACATTTCACGCAAAGTTTTGGCATCGACTTGACCTACATCGCTGCATAGATAATGCGCAGCCCCTATTTTTTCTACCTGTGACAGCAAATCACGGCTTTTTAACAAAGCCAACTGACTTTCGGTTTTTTCTAAAGCTTTTTCAACTTTTTTCCAACGCTCCACTTGTTGCTTGGCGCGCATCACGGCATCATCTTTCTGAATTTTAATCACATCGCATATTGCATTAAAGTCTAGACTCAAGGTATTCACCCATTGCCATGCAGCCATACCCGTGATCGCTTCTATGCGGCGAATGCCCGCCGCCACACCCGCTTCAGAGATAATCTTAAACAAGCCTATGTCACCACTACGGCTCACATGCGTACCACCACACAGTTCTTTCGAAAAATCACCAATTTGTAATACTCGCACCGCTTCATCGTATTTTTCACCAAACAAAGCCATAGCACCGCCTTTGATAGCTTCTTCGGCATTCATTTGATGAGTTTCTACTAAGGCATTATTTAAAATTTCCGCATTTACCCTCTCTTCAACCTGCTGCAATATTTCCGGGGACAATGCTTTACTATAAGAAAAGTCAAACCGTAGGCGATCCGGTGCGACTAAAGAACCTTTTTGCACCACTTCTTTGCCTAATACTTTTCGCAACACGGCATGTAATAAATGCGTCGCTGTATGATTGCGTGCAGTGGCACGCCGTGATGTGTTATCAACCTTAGCATTCACCCGCAGCCCCAACTTCCATTCGCCTTGTTTTAAATGGCCAAAATGAATGATACTACTACCCTGCTTCTGCGTATCCTCGACGGTGAATTCTTCGTTGTTATGCAACAGAATACCCTTGTCACCGACCTGACCGCCGCTTTCGGCATAAAAAGGCGTATGCGATAATATAACCGCGCCTTTCTGGCCTGCTCTTAAAACATCAACTTTTTTGTTTTCAAACACAAAACCGATGATTTCTGCGCTATCAGCCAATAATTCATAACCTGTAAAATTAGTTTTGTCTTCAAAAGCAAGTTTTTCGTGATAATCAAAGTCGAACTGACTGGCCTTAGAAGATAATTCTCGCTGCTTAGCCATCTCTTCCTCAAAGCCTGCCATATCCAGATGTAAGCCACGTTCACGAGCAATATCGGCCGTTAAATCAGGCGGAAAGCCATAGGTATCGTATAGCTTGAAAAGAATGCTACCCGGAATGCATTGGCCACTTAATTTGGCAATCTCTAATTCTAACAAACGCATGCCTTGTTCTAAGGTGCGATTAAACTGCTCTTCTTCTTGTTTTAAGGTTCGCGCGATTTGTTCTTGCTGCAACACTATTTTAGGATAAGCCTCGCCCAGAATATCAGCTAATGTAGATACTAAACTATAGAAGAAAGGCTCAGTTAAACCCAACGTATGACCATGACGCACGGCCCTACGTATAATCCGTCGTAACACATAACCACGCCCTTCGTTGCTAGGAATAACACCATCGGCAACCAAGAAAGAACAAGAACGTATATGATCGGCAATAACGCGTAAAGAAGTATTCGTTAAATCTTTGCATTGTGCTTTTTGTGCAATGGCTTTAATCAATGGTACAAATAAATCCGTGTCATAATTATTGTTCACACCTTGCATCACCGCCGAGATGCGCTCTAAACCCATACCGGTATCCACCGAAGGTTTAGGCAAAGGCTGCAATTCACCCGAAGCTTGACGGTCATATTGCATAAAGACCATATTCCAAACTTCTACGTATCTGTCCCCATCGGCATCTGCAGTGCCCGGGGGACCACCGAAAATAGATTCGCCGTGATCGTAAAAAATTTCGGAACAAGGTCCGCAAGGTCCGGTATCACCCATAGACCAGAAATTATCATCGACGCCACAACGCGAGAAACGCTTGGGGTCTATTTTCAACTCATTTAGCCAAATGTCGGCTGCTTCCGTATCTTCTTCAAATACAGTCACCCATAATTTTTCAGCCGGTAATTGTAATACCTGGGTTAAGAAATTCCAGGCATAATGAATGGCTTCGCGTTTAAAATAATCACCAAAACTAAAATTGCCCAGCATTTCAAAAAAGGTATGGTGTCTCGCAGTGTAACCTACATTGTCTAAATCGTTGTGTTTACCCCCCGCGCGTACACAAGTCTGCGAAGAGCAAGCACGTGTGTAAGGCCTTTTGTCTAACCCTAAAAAAACATCTTTAAACTGTACCATACCTGCATTGACAAACAATAAGGTAGGATCATTATGCGGCACCAATGAACTGCTGGCCACTAAGGTGTGTTCGTGCTGCTGAAAATATTCTAAAAATTTTTGTCGTAATTCATTGCTGTACATTTTTTTTCCGTAAAAATCGATTAATTTGTTCTAATGAAAACCCACGATATTGTAAATAACGCGCTTGCTGCGTGTAACTTTTATTATCCTTGGGCTTTTCGGTGAATTTTTTGCTCCACGTCGCCGCTAAACCTGCAGACCATTCGCTTTCGCTAAAAGCATCGTATACCTCGTCATGAGAAAGCGCCTTGCTTTGCAGTAAACGCTTAATACGCTCCGGCCCTAGCCCTTGTCTATATTTAGCTTGAGTGAGTAATTCGGTTAAGCGCTCATCATCTAAATAGCGATCGGCTATGAGTACATTGACCACGCTATTGACTAGCGCAATGTCATCGCTTCTCTTTAATAATTTTTTCTTTAATTCGTCTACACTGTAATCGCGGCGTGCTAACGCATTCAATGCCGCACACCGTAATTGCTTATATACCCTTCGCCTTTCAAGCTGCGACTTTGTTGTGTGCTCGTCGCAACTTGAAATCCTTTGGGTGTATTCCTCTTCGTCTATCAGATTTCACTCTCCTCGACGATGTCTATATCACTGGCCAGCAATGCTTCGGGATGTGCTAATAGTTCTGAACGGAGTTTGGCGTCGATCTCTTTGGCAATGGCTGGATTGTCTTTCAAGAATTGGCGTACATTGTCCTTGCCTTGCCCCATACGTTCGCCATTGTAACTGTACCAGGCGCCCGATTTTTCAATCACTTTATGTTTGGCGCCTAAGTCTACCAATTCACCGTGATAGGAAACGCCTTCGCCATACAGAATGTCGAATTCGGCCACTTTGAATGGTGGTGCAACTTTATTCTTAACCACTTTGACCTTCGTTTCGTTACCATAAATTTCATCGCCACGTTTCAAAGCACCGGTACGGCGTATGTCTAAACGTACTGAGGCATAGAACTTCAGCGCATTACCGCCTGTAGTCGTTTCTGGGCTACCAAACATAACACCAATCTTCATCCGGATTTGGTTGATGAAAATCACCAAAGTATTGGAACGCTTGATATTGGCCGTTAACTTACGTAAGGCTTGCGACATCAAACGAGCATGCAACCCCATATGTTGATCACCCATTTCGCCTTCAATTTCCGCTCTAGGGGTTAAGGCCGCCACAGAGTCAATGACAATAATATCTACCGCATTGGAACGTACCAGCATGTCTACAATTTCCAAAGCTTGTTCACCCGTATCCGGTTGTGACACCAATAAGTCTTTTACATTCACGCCTAGTTTAAGCGCATAACCTGGATCCATTGCATGTTCAGCGTCAATAAAGGCCGCTTGTCCACCTATTTTTTGACATTCAGCGATAGCTTGCAGCGTCATCGTTGTTTTACCAGAAGACTCAGGGCCATAAATTTCCACTACACGCCCGCGCGGGAAACCGCCACCTAAGGCTATATCCAAGCCCAATGAACCTGAAGAAATCGTTTCGATTTCATGTCCGTCTGAGTGTTCACCTAATAACATCACTGCACCTTTGCCAAATTGACGCTCGATCTGATCACGCACCGCATTTAACGCTTTTAATTTTTGATCATCCATTTAAAACCTCTTTCATATTAAAAAATAATTATTGCCCATCGTAACTACTTACTATCGCTGCCCCGTCATTGCGAGCTTGCAAAACCATCCAGGAGTAAAAATCACTACTTTACAAGGTTTCACATTATTTATTAGCCCTGCTGTAAGTGACATTCCTTTTCATTGCCAACATTTTCCTGGATTGCTTCGGCGCTTCGCTCCTCGCAATGACGGGGACGAGTGATTACGAACCTCTATTGCCCATTGTCTTCATCATTCACCCTACCTTTAGGTAGATTCATTTTGATCTTCGCCTTATCACGCAAACTACGATTATAAAATGCATAATCGATTTCACCTAAAGATTCTGCCCATTGTTGCGCTAGTTGAATTTTATCTTTGCCTGCTAAATGGCTGTCTATGCCTGGGTGCACGCCTTTGATCTGCAATAGCAGATAATCGCCATTACTTAGAGCTAGCCCAGATAAGATAGCTTCATTCGCTTTATGGTTCAGCGACACATTAAATAAAGCAACTAATAATTCTGGATTTAATCCCGTCGAGGTACGTGCTGCATTAAAGACTTCTTGCCACACTAAGCCGTTCTTTTGCACGGTATTTTTAGGATCGTGTCCTTGTTGCAAGGCTTTTAAAATGCTATTGCCCTTAGCTGCGGCTGCTTTTTTGGCTTCTTCTGCAGTTAAAATAGCTTTGATTTGATTTTGTACTATGGCTAAAGGTTTCGCTTGACTTGCTTCATGGGCTTTTAACCGCAACACCATCACACTGCCATCATTTAAAGTGAGCATAGAACTATTATAGCCCTGTTGTAACACATCGTTGCTAAAAGCGGCTTGTATCACCGCGGGTGGGAACGGAGCACTAGTACTGGTATCCCGACGTGTTAACCAATTGCTGACTTGTGTAGCAATATGCAATTTCTGCGATACGGGTTGTAAGCTAGTAGGATCTTCATAGGAAAGACTGTCTAATTGATCAATTAAGCTCGCCATCAATTTATCGGCATTTTGATTTTTTAAACGTTCTTTAATACTATTTTTGACTTGGGCCAAGGGTTTAGTTTGCAGATCGGCATGTTCTTGATAAAAGGCTTTGATATCATCATCGCTTACCGTAACCTGTTGTTTTAAATCCTGAGGCTTAATTTGCAGGTATTCTATTTTAATTTTTTCAGGATCCATAAAATCTTGCTGGTGTGCGGTGTAATAGCTTTTAATGTCTTCCGGCTTAATGACTACGCTGCTCATGAATGATTTTTGAGGTATCAGCACATAACCTATATCGCGAGTTTGATACAAAGTGCCTATGACTTGATGTAATTCATTGGGCAATACAAAGTCGCTTTTGGATAGTCCGTAACGCACCTGATCCATCAACAATTCATCTTGCAAGTTCGTTTGAAATTCTTCGGGTGTGTAGCCCATGTAATTGATTTTTTGTTGGTATAATGTAGGCGAAAATTGTCCCTTTTCTTGGAACATGTCCAAGTTTGCTAATGTTTGCCGCAAGATTTGCGGAGAAACAATAAAGCCCGCGCTTTTAGCGCCCTCGGTTAACAAAGTCGTTTGTACCCACTGGTCCACAGCCATTTTCTGTATTTTTTGCTGTAGTGCATCGGTCATTTCAGTATCGGGGCGAGTCAACGACAATAAGCGTTGATCACGGCGCAAAATGCGATCAAAATTATCTTGAGTTAATTTTGTACTATCTATCTTAATGACGACCGTAGTATTCTTGCTTTCTTCAAGATAATAGTGAATTCCCCAAATAGCGAAAGTCAGTGCTAACACGCCAACAATGAGTGTTGCTATTATACCCTGGGTTTTATCACGTATGCTTTGTAACATATCCTTTCTGCTCGCTGTGTGTTTAACTGCAGGAGCATCATACCGGGTTGTAAGCCAAAAATAAAGGCTTGCATAAAATCGTCAACAATGCTATCTATATGCGTCTGTTGTCTATGTCTATAATATACTGACTATTGTTATACTACGGAGCTTGTTATGAAATTATCCCAATTACTGTGCTTAAGCTGTCTAGCCCTAACTTTGGCACCTCTAGGTTTACAGGCTGGGTTGCCGCCCAAGGTTAATGATCAAGCTCTGCCCTCGTTATCAAAAGTTGTACAGCCCGTTATGGCTACAGTGGTTAATATTGAGGCAAAAAACAGCAATGATTTTACCCCTAAAATGGATGCAAGTGAAGATCAAGGCAATAGCGATAATGGTAATGCTAGCCCAAGCCCTAAACGGGGAGAAAAAGGCTTTAATATAGGCTCAGGCGTAATCATTGATGCCGCTAAAGGGTATGTTATTACTAACGCCCACTTAGTCAATAAAAATAATAGCTTTACCGTAACTTTAAGCGATGGCCGTCGTTTCAAAGCCCATTTGGTGGGTAAAGATGCCGCCTCCGATATCGCTGTATTACAAATTAAGGCCAATAATTTAGTCGCATTACCGTTGGCTAATTCCAATACCCTCAAAGTAGGTGATTTTGTGATTGCTATTGGTAATCCGTATGGCTTAGATCAAACAGTAACCTCCGGTATAGTGAGTGCATTGCGTCGTAGCGATTTGGGCATAGAAGGCTATGAAGACTTTATTCAAACCGATGCATCCATTAATCCGGGCAATTCCGGCGGTGCTTTAATCAATCTTAAGGGCGAATTAGTGGGTATCAATACCGCCATTTTAGCCCCTAATGGCGGCAATATAGGCATAGGTTTTGCTATTCCCTCCGATATGGCGCACAGTGTGGCCGAACAAATTATCAAATATGGCAAGGTCGATCGCGGAATCGTCGGTATTATGATGCAAACCCTAACGCCAGAATTAGCTACCGCTTTCCACGATGATATGGCTAAAGGCGCTATCATCACGCTGGTGAATCCTCTCTCTCCTGCCGATAAAGCCGGATTAAAACTAGGCGATGTCATCACTGCAGTCAATGGCGTAAAAGTAGAGTC
>JAJXVQ010000044.1 GCA_021782065.1 Pseudomonadota bacterium | reverse complement strand
TGGATCCAGAGCATCGGCGTTTATTGCAAGTTAAAATTGAAGATGCCATAGTTGCTGATGAAATGTTTACGGTATTAATGGGCGATGAAGTTGAGCCTAGGCGTGAGTTTATAGAAGAAAACGCCTTGTTGGCAGGAAATATTGATGTGTAAGGATGACAAAGCTTTAATTCAAAGTCACAGTAGTTACTAGATTTCGCATCTTGGAGTATAGTGGTTATATACCCATCGTATTTGAAGATGCGAGATCTTTGTGAAGACTGTAAATTTAAATCAAAGCTTTGTCATCCTCGACGAAGTCGGGGATCCAGTTTCAAATCAAGTTTTTTCTGGATCCCCGACTGCGGCCTCGCGGCCGCGTCGAGGATGACAACGTTGTGGTATGTGATGGCTTTTAGTCTTAAATTCGCATCTTGAAGTATAGTGGTTATATATGAGGGAAAATAAATGACTATTCGAGTATTAGTGAATGGTGCCTTAGGCCATATGGGGCAAGAAGTAGTGCAAGCCTTGCGGGGAGATGCTAGATTTGATGTGGTGGGAACTTGTGGTCGCGGCGATGATTTGTTTGCCGCCATTAAACACAGTCAAGCAGATGTGGTCGTTGATTTTACCAACGCCAATGTAGTGTTTGACAATAGCCAGAAAATTTTAGAAGCCGGGGCAAGACCTATGATTGGTACCTCTGGGTTAATGCCGCCACAGATTGAGCAATTAAAACGTATGGCGCAAGCAAAAAACTTAGGTGGTATTATTGCGCCTAACTGTTCATTGGGCGCTATTTTGATGATGAAATACGCCACGCAATGGATAAAATATTTTCCAGAAGCAGAAATTATTGAGCTGCATCATGAAGGTAAACTAGATGCACCTTCGGGCACTGCTTTACGTACAGCACAAACTATGGCCGCCTTGCGTGATAAAGCACCCGAACCTCGCCCTGAACACACATTAGTTGCGGGGGCTAGAGGCGCAAATGTAGACGGTATACATGTGCATTCTATACGTTTACCTGGTTTAGTTGCCCATCAAGAAATCATTTTTGGTGGCTTAGATGAAACCCTTACTGTGCGTCACGATTCACTAAACAGACGCTGTTTTATGCCGGGCGTGTTACTGGCTTGTGAAAAGGTGATGGGTCTTACAGAATTAGTGTATGGTTTGGAAAATATTATAGATTAGATATATACCGATTTCGAATCGAAGCTTTGTTATCCTCGGCTGAAGGCCGGGGCCCCAGTTTCAATTGAAGTTTTTTCTGGATCCCCGACTGCGGCCTCGGGCCTTGTCGAGGATGACAACGTTCTGGCTTCGTGTTTATAGCAAATTTCTTTCTCGTATCTTGAATGTAATGAGTATAAATTAGGTAGTTAAGCGATATGGATAAAAAAACATTAGCGGCATTGTGTACGACTATTTTTTTATGGGGTTCTGCTTTTGTTGCTATTCGTATGGCTACAGTACATTACTCTCCAGGGGGATTAGCGCTATTAAGAATATTCATAGGTGCAGTAGTCTTATTACCCGTTACGGCGCGTTATTTATTTATGAAAGTCGATTTTCGGTGGATGGATATTCCGCGCATTATCATTCTAGCGACTATTGGTCTTAGCTTATATCATTTTTTCTTAAATTACGGCGAACGCAGCGTGTCTGCGGGTGTGGCCAGTTTCATAATCGGGCAAACGCCTATTATTTCCGCAATATTAGCATTGTTTTTTTTCAAAGAACGCGTGCCATTTTGGGGTTGTGTGGGTTTAGTGATCAGCATTGCCGGAGTCTCAATAATAGCCTTGTCGGGCAGTGCAGAAGTTGCTTTTACCATAGGTTTATTGGCTGTGCTCGGTAGTGCGGTGTGTTCGAGTATCTATAATGTTGCTATTAGACCTTTATTACTGCGCTATCATCCCATGGCATTATCTACTTATTTGATGTGGGCGGGTACCTTGTGGTTATTACAATATACACCTGATTTAATGCGCGACTTGCATACCGCACCGCTCAAAGATACCTTGGCTGTTATTTATCTAGGCCTATTCCCCACAGCGGTAGCTTATCTGACCTGGAATTATGCTTTAACACGGTTGCCTACCTTCCGCGTTACCTGCTGGATGTTTATGTTACCTTTGGTCTCTTGTTTATTAGCTTGGCTAGTGTTGGGAGAAATCCCAGGCGTATTGACCTTCTTAGGGGGTGTGATTGCTATGGGGGGTGCTATTTTGGTGACATTGAGCAAACACAAAGCAAAAGCCAAAGTCATTGAAAATAAAGAAATAGTTGCCTCGGAAGGTTCGTAGGGGGCAACAAAGGCTAAGAATCAAGGGCAAAGAGTATACTTGCTTTTGCCTTAGAACTTTGGTACCCTTGCCGCCAATTGGTTATTAGATACAGAGGAATTATTATGCAAGCAGAAATACACCCTAACTATAAAGAAGTTGAAGTAAAGTGCAGTTGCGGCTATGTGACGCAAATTCGTTCAACTATGCCTAACAGTACTTTAGCTATTGAAGTATGCTCACAATGCCACCCATTTTATACTGGGAAGCAAAAAATTGTGGATACAGCAGGTGGTCGAGTCGATAAATTCAAACGACGCTTCAAGAAAGAAACCAATGACGGTAAAGCAGAAGTCTAATCTGTACGACCATTTAAATTCTCAACATTATATTTTTATGGTATATTGCCCTGTAGTGTAGCTTTTTGTCTTTTTAAAGGGGTGCAATTATGGATACCGCAAGAGTAGCAACGGCTAATCAAATGCCCAAAAAACAAAGTCCTTGGATTTGGGCCTTCCCCATTCTAGTCTGTTGCCTAGGCGCTGCCTTTTATGCTTATGAATACCTACTGCGTATTACCCCCAATGTAGTCTATGCCGATTTACTGCGTTATTTTGGCATTTCAGCCACGGGCTATGGTTTCATCAATGCCTTTTATTATTACGCTTATACGCCTATGCAATTGCCAGTGGGCATGTTAATGGACCGTTATGGCCCACGCCGTTTATTAACCTTTGCCTGTTTAATGTGTGCCCTAGGAACTTATATTTTTGCCGGTACTACTCATTGGGAAGTGGCCTTATTAGGGCGCTTTTTAGTAGGCTTTGGCTCTGCTTTCGCCTTTGTAGGCGTGTTAAAATTAGCCACAATTTGGCTGCCACCCAATAAATTTGGCTTAGTGGCGGGTATGGCTTCTTCTTTTGGTACTTTAGTGGGTGCGTTTTTGGGTGAATTGGTACTAGAGCATTTGGTTAATGTACTGCAGTGGCGGCCAACGCTATTTATATCGGCACTAGCTGGAGTGATTTTAGCGGTGATTATGGCCTTAGTTATTCGCGATAAGCCTAAAGACAATGCTCGCAATTACAGTTATCTCAGCCCAGAACACCAACCGCATACTATGCGCGAAGTGATGAAACAGTCTATGATATTATTGAAAAATAAGTTTATCTGGTTAAATGGCCTCATCGGTTGTTTATTGTATTTGCCTTCTTCCGGGTTTGCTGAAAATTGGGAAAAACCTTATTTAATGGTGGCACATGGTTTTTCTAGCCAGCAAGCAGCGAATGCAGTGTCTACGGTATTTTTAGGCTTTACTCTGGGAGGCGTTCTTTTTGGTTATATTTCAGATAAGATCGAGAGACGTAAAATGCCTATGGTGATTGGAGGCATTTTAGCGGCCATCCTGATTTCCATCATTCTATATGTGCCGGCTTTACCCACTATGCTCATTTTTATCCTGTTATTTTTATTCGGTGTTGCTTATGGTGCAGAAGTATTGGTATTTCCCGTAGGCCGTGAATTAAGCTCTAGAAAAGTTTCGGCAACAGCTGTAGCGGTTACCAATATGTTAGTCATGGTCAGCGGATCATTGCTCACACCGTTAGTGGGTATTATCCTCGATCATTTATGGAATGGCGTTGTTGCTGGTGGTGAACGCATTTATACAGCATCTAATTTTACCGCTGCGCTGACGATGTTACCCATAGCTTGTATCCTCAGTGCACTTTTAGCATCATTCTTGCGTGAGACCTATGCTAAGCCTTTAGAAGAGTAGATATTCGTCATTGCGAGCCAGTGAGCGCAGCGAACAAGGCGTGGCAATCCAGCGTTGGAATAATGAAAATTAACTTTTTGTACAGAGACACTTTTAAAACATTGTGATACGTATAAAACGAGTATTTTTCTGGATTGCCGCGCTGCATTCGTTTAGTTCCGCGCAGTTTAATCATTCTACTGTTGTTACCGTACATGGCCTTTATTATATATCCAGCACTCATTTGCTCGCAATGACGAGCTCCGCGTATACTAACCGTACCGTGAAATTTCAGAGTTCGTTATGACCACTAATATTCGTTGGGATTACTCAATTACATGCTGTATTAACACTTTTTCCTCATTTTTAAATCCCTGCAATAACACCGCAACAGCAGTTCCATCGGGCAATATCAGCTGTGGTGCTATTTCGTATAAAGGAACCAGCACAAATAGCCGTTCTTTCAAGCCTGGGTGCGGTAAAATATAATCTTCTTCCTGCCTTTGCATATCATCATACAACAATATATCAATATCGATGCAACGCGGTCCCCAGGGTTCTATTCTGATACGACCTTGTTGTTTTTCTAGCGCCAAACAAACAGATAATAATTCACGTGCAGAATATTCGGTGTTAATGTGCATGACTGCATTGATGTAATCATCTTGCGGTGGGCCCATGGCCGGTGTTTGGTATAGACTCGACACGGCGTGTACAGTGATACGAGGGTCTTTTTTTAAGGCCTCAATGGCACTCAAGATTTGCCGTTTGGGATTATTTAAATTACTGCCCAAAGCTAAAAAAACAGAACTCATAACGCAGGTTACCCTTGAATGGTTGGATTGTTTGCTGGAGGGCGTTTTTTGGGGTATCGACGTTTTTTGTTGCGCGCAAATTTTGGCTTGGGCAGCTCATTGATCATTTGTTCGCGCGCGGCATCATCTACTTCTTGCCACGTAGTCCACCAATCGGCGATGGGTTTTAAAGAATCGTCTACCTTAGCGCGTAAGCATAAAAAATCATAAGCAGCACGAAACCGAGATTGCTGCGCTAAATGATAGATTTGAAGTTGGCGTCTACCTATGAGTTGAAACTGCAGTAACCAGATATCTATAACGGTTTGGGTAATCACTTGCGTAAAAGCCAGATGTTGTTTGGCTTGCCGCAGAATTCTGCCAGCAGCGTGCTCAAGTTTAGTGAAGTCGCTGTGGTTCGTTGTGCCAGTTTTATTGTGATGTTCTTTTTCTAGCATGATTTGTAGCGGATACCATAAGAATACAGATACTAAAAAAGCTGGATTCAATGGTTTATCTTGTGCTACGCGAGCGTCGGTATTTTGCAAAGCGTATAAAATAAATTTATCGGCAATGGCATGTAGATCAGGATGGCTTAAGGCTTCTTCGGTGAGTGGGTATAAATGTTGTAGTACAGCGTAATGGCGCAAAGCGGCAAAAGTAGCAACTGAGTTACCACTGTTAAACAGTTTATGGGTTTCATCTAATAAGCGTGCAGGTGCAATGGCAGCTAATAGCATATGTGTTTTAGGAATGGCTTTAGCCGTTTTTTCTTCTAAGGGCATGCCTAATTTTGCATGGAAACGAATGGCACGTAAAATACGCACGGGATCTTCTTTGTAACGTGTTTCAGCATCGCCTATAATACGGATGATGCCTTGTTGTAAGTCTAGTAAACCATTGGTGTGATCGATAATGCAATTGTTTTTTGCATCATAATAAAGCGCATTTAAAGTAAAATCGCGCCGCCATACATCATCTTTTAAAGTGCCATAAACATTATCTCTTTTTAATAAACCATTATGTCCTTTTGATTGATGATGATGACCTTTTTTACCTTGTTTGCGAAAGGTCGCAACTTCAATAATTTCGTGTCTAAAATAAATGTGCGCGAGACGGAATCTTTTGCCTATCAATCTACAATTACGAAATAAACGATAGATTTCTTCTGGTTTGGCATTGGTGGCTACATCAAAGTCTTTAGGTTCTCGCCCTAGGAGTAGATCGCGTACACTGCCCCCTACCAAATACACTTCAAAGCCCGCATTGGCTAGGGTATCAAGTACCCCTAAACAGTTACGGCTGATGAATGAGCGGGATATGGCATGCTCCGAGGCGGGGATAATGGTAGGCGCACTATTTGACGCTCCATTCTTTATGAAGATATTTTTAATAAAAGAAAGCATAAATTATTGTCCAATTAATGTTCGCATCGAGTGTTTTATTAACATTTTCATCGAATATTTGCCGCAAGGGCAGCATAATACCTAAAAATGACGCATTATCAATATAAGTTGGAGTGATCCTAACAGTTCTAGCTTGGGGATGGTAGTACTACCATGGTTTGCGCTTAGATTCAAAGCTGCTACTATTAAAGATATAGAACACAGCTCTAGAGGTGTCCCATGAAGGTGCGTATTAGCGACATATCCGAGTTTCTATTGGCACATCCCGCCGGTAGTGTCTTTTATTTGCATCTTAAGGATGGTAAATTGCTGGAACAAGACAGTATACCTGATGACCAGATGCAAAATTATGCACGGCTGCCATTATTGGCCGAAGCACAAAGTATTGTCGTGTGTTGGGACTATATTGAAGAAATCGATGAAACAGAAATACGCCATGAATTGCAGGTTATTCTAAGACATGGTGATGAAGACTATGAATTTCCTGAATTTACCGAAGCACTGTATTATCATGGCTTGGAAGAAGATTGGGAAACCTACAAAGAAGAGCGTTTACAGCATATCTTAGCTGACTGGTGTGAGCATAATAATATAGACTATAGTGATTAAAATCTGAAGGAAAATAATCTTGTCAAAAAATAAAGCAACTTATCGTTGCCAAAGTTGTGGCGCCCAATTCCATCAATGGGCAGGGCAATGTCTAGAATGCGGTTCATGGAATACTATTTTTGAAGAAGTGGTGAAAGCCGGTACACGGAGTAACAGTCAGTATTCCGGTCAAAATAGCTCCGTGGTGTTATTAAAAGATATAGCCTTAGACAGTATTGCGCGTTTGTCCTTAGATCAGGGAGAGTTAGATCGGGTATTAGGTGGCGGTCTGGTGCCGGGTTCGGTGGTGTTGATCGGCGGTGATCCAGGCATAGGTAAATCAACCTTATTATTACAAGCCATGGCCATGTTACCGCCTAGCGATGCGCCGTTGTATGTTACGGGCGAAGAATCCTTACAACAAGTCACTTTACGTGCGCGCCGATTAGAACTGCAATTGGATCATCTGAAGTTATTAGCCCATACCCACGTGGAAACGATATTACAAATTGCTGCTGTAGATAAACCCAAAGTGATGGTGATCGATTCTATACAAACGATGTATACCGATACTTTGCAATCAGCTGCTGGCGGCGTAGGGCAAGTGCGCGAAAGCGCAGCGCAATTGGTGCGTTTCGCTAAAGAAAGCGGCACTTCTTTATTTCTAGCAGGGCATGTAACTAAAGAAGGCGCTTTGGCTGGGCCGCGGGTGTTAGAGCATATGGTCGATACGGTATTGTATTTTGAAAATGAACACGACAGTCGTTATCGTATGATACGTGCCAGCAAAAATCGTTTTGGCACTGTCAATGAGTTGGGTCTATTTGCGATGACTGAAAAAGGTTTGCGTGGTGTGCATAATCCTTCCGCTTTATTTTTATCGGGATTTAGAGCCGATGTGCCGGGTAGTGTAGTGATGGCCACTTGGGAAGGTACCAGACCTATGTTGGTGGAAGTACAAGCTTTGGTAGACGATAGTCCTTTGGCCAATCCTAGACGTGTGACTTTAGGTTTAGATGGCAATCGTTTAAATATGTTATTGGCCGTATTACATAAACAAGGTGCAGTGGCCTGTTACAATCAAGATGTGTTTGTTAACTTAGTTGGCGGTATAAAAATTACTGAAACCGCTGCTGATATAGCGATTTTATTGGCAGTGGTATCTAGCTTAAAAGAAAGACCTTTACCGCACGATTTAATTGTATTTGGCGAAGTGGGACTGTCGGGTGAAATTCGTCCGGTGCAATATGGCCAAGAGCGTTTAAAAGAAGCGGCAAAGCTCGGTTTTAAACGTGCCATTGTGCCTAAGGCCAATCAAGCTAAGCAATCCTTGGATATAGAAGTATTGCCTGTGTCGCATTTGAAAGAAGTACTGGAATATGTCTGACGCTATCACCGACCAGAGATCCGGAACGTTGTCATCCTCGACGAAGTCGGGGATCCAGTTTCAAATCAAGTTTTTCCTGGATCCCCGACTGCGGCCTCGCGGCCGCGTCGAGGATGACAACGTTTTAG
>JAJXVQ010000043.1 GCA_021782065.1 Pseudomonadota bacterium | reverse complement strand
AAAGAATCTTACACTGTTAAGTTATAGGTTATAAATGGCAGACACCCAACCTTCTACCGATTGGCGCGATGTCATTGCGCGAAATCGTCGCCGTACTTATTTTGTCATGGCGACTTTTGTAGCGCTATATATGGCCTTAGGTTTTATCATCGATATTTTATACCAAAGTCCTTTGGTGCACGCACAACTGCTGCAACATAATATCAATGAGCTGGCTCCGCTCGTCACTGCCAAATTGTTATTAACAGGCAAATTGTTTCCTTACGCTACCGTTAGCGCCGGTGTGGCCGCCTTCATCGCCATACTCATTACTCTGACTTTTAATAATCGCATCATGTTGATGGGCACATCCTATCGCTTGATCACGCCAGAAAGCGCGCAAAATCTAGCCGAGACGCAATTGTATAACGCCGTTGAGGAAATGAAGATTGCTGCTGGTTTGCAATTTATGCCCAAAGTCTATGTCATCGATGCCGATTATATGAACGCCTTTGCTAGCGGTTTGAATGAAAAATCGGCTATGATTGCTGTTACTAAGGGATTATTAGAAAAACTAGACCGTGATGAAGTCCAAGCAGTGGTTGCCCATGAGCTAAGCCACATACGCCATCAAGACACGCGTTTAATCCTAACAGTGTCCGTATTAACTAATTTAATGTTACTCATCATCGACGTTTTATTTTATAACCTCATTTTTAGCCGCGACCGACGCGGCAACCAAGGCATAATCGTCGTCATCATCTTGTTACGTTATCTGTTGCCTCTAATCACCGCCTTATTGGCCTTATACCTTAGCCGTAAACGCGAGTTTATGGCAGATGCGGGTGCGGTAGAATTAACCCGACAAAACGAGCCCTTGGCACGCGCGCTCATTAAGATTAATGATGCACACAGCCAAAACCCAGAACTGCATCAACAGGCTTATCAGCAAACCGCACACGATGAATTACGTCAAGCCGCTTACATTTATTCCCCTAAAACCGCAGGCATTAGTAGCCGCCCAGGTTTTAGCAGCTTATGGTCTACTCACCCTAGTTTACAACAACGGTTAAAAGCGATAGGATATAAGGGTTAGACTTTAAGGATCATTAACCCAATGAAAATAGGGATTACTATTAAAACGCTGCTCTTGTGTTACTGTTTAGCTCTGCTAAGCAGTGCCTACGCCGACGGACCACCGTTAATAGACCGCGACGTCAGTAATGTAGTCGACGCCGTACCCGAATCCTTGCCTTATAACGATTTTGCTAATCAACCGGTTTATCAAGTCAACGGCCAAACCTATAAGCTTATTCCTTCTACTCAGGGTTATAGCACCACGGGCATCGCTTCTTGGTACGGTCAACAATTTGCTGAACGCATGACGGCCAGCGGTGAGCCCTACGATATGTTTGCCATGACCGCAGCCAGCAAAGAATTACCTATCCCTACTTTTGTCACTGTCACCAATTTAGAAAATGGTCGTAGTATTAAGGTCAAGGTGAATGACCGCGGCCCCTTTCACGATGGGCGCATTATGGATTTATCATACGCCGCCGCAAAACGCTTGGGCATGTTGGAAAAAGGCACGGCCCATGTGCGCATCACCGCCTTGGATACGCCTTATAATGCGGCCTTAAAAGCCTATTATTTACAAGTTGCCACTTTTCGCAACTTAGAAAATGCCACCCATTTGGCAAAAACATTAAAAACCATTTTAGCAGCGCCCGTGGCAGTTAAACCCACCACGACTCAATACAATACTTTCTACCGCGTACGCATCGGCCCCTTCGTAAATGTCGCCGAAGCGCAAAGTCTATACAAACAATTGAATCAGGCAGGGGTAAATCCCGGGGTTTTAATAGCAGGTTAAAAAAATAATCCTATTATTTTTCTAATACAGCTTGCTTTTTCCTTTTTCTCTCTCCATAATGAATGCACGGATGAAATGTAATCGCGAGCCATCGGGATTCTTGCCGTAAATAGACTCACAGCAGTTGGTTTTTAGGGTAGAAGACTAGCTCTCGAGCGCCAGGAGTGATGTACTTATGTCATATGCTGGGTGCGAGATGGGCGAAGGCAACACCCCCTAAAATTCAAATGCGAAGAGTATATACCCGTTGCGTGAGTGCTTACTGTAGTAGGAGCGCGCTTATGCCTGGAAAAAAATACATAATAGTAGATTGTGACCGCAGTGTGTTCTTGTACAGCTTGCGCCATATTGCTCGCCACCCACCTGCCTTTTTAAAATTAACCGTAAAATTAAAAGATAAGTCCCTACCGAGGGTACTCAATAGATTATCCAAAGAACCAAATGTTTCTATTATCATAGTTACAGCTTATCCTTATACTCAGTGGCTTGAAAAGCATTTGAAAGAAGAATTATCTGAAACGCCTTTCTCGATAGTATATGCTCCGTTCTTACGCGATAATAAAAAAAAAACTACTCAAGATAAAAAGATTAATATAATGCCCGCTAGTATATCACCACCACCGGGATATACATTGCTCTTCAACCATACCCTATCCGCTCCTAAGGGTGGCTGGGAAAACTATGCAGAAACATTATGGCAAAGATTAGTGAAGACAGATTATTTTTATAAGCTTCAAGAACAGCAAGAACTAGAACGGCAAGAACTAGAGCGACAAGAACTAGAACGACAAGAACTAGAGCGAAAAGAACTAGAACGAAAAGAACTAGAACGAAAAGAACTAGAACGGCAAGAACTAGAACGAAAAGAACTAGAACGGCAAGAACTAGAACGAAAAAAGCTGAAGAATAGAGAAAAGAAAGAAGAGAAACTATCTGCTTCTTTTGGAGAATACACCTCTACTCTGCGTTTCTTTACCCCCACAGTAATATTTTCAGCTCAAATGGATGCAAATGGGATACCTTCACGATCCCCCGAGGCAGCCGGTTCTCCCGAGAGGCGAACAACACTGACGCCTTCGCCATCTCACCTACGGCATATGATTGAGAAAACCAATTCCTCACATTATTTTAGCCGGATAGTAGGTAATGAAGCACAAGCAAAAAAGACACCCCCACCATGCCGCATACAGTGCATCAAGGAAGAAGAGGCGAAAAATCCATCTGGATCTTTTCGCTCACATTCTCCATTAACACTAACGAGCTCTTAGAGAAAACTTTTCTGAAGGGCTACAAAAGAACTCAATGTCCGTCAAAAAATGCTTTCACACGTTCAAACCAAGAACGCTCTTGCGGGCTATGATTTTTTTTATCGGCATCTAAAGCTACTTGAAACTGTTCTAACAATTCTTTTTGCTCACGACTTAGATTAATCGGTGTTTCCACAACGATATGGCATAAGAGATCACCCACCGCATGTCCACGCACAGCTTGCACGCCCTTGCCACGCAAACGAAATACCTTAGCATTTTGCGTTTCAGGCGGGATCTTTAATTTGACCTTACCGTGCAGCGTAGGAATTTCTATCTCCCCACCTAAAGCGGCAGTGATAAAACCAATTGGCATCTGACAATGTAAATCTTGGCCATGTCTTTCAAAAATAGGATGGGGTTTGACATGCACTTCTACGTATAAATCTCCAGGCGGCGCGCCATTTAAACCAGCTTCGCCCTCACCTTGTAAGCGTATGCGATCGCCATTATCCACGCCCGCAGGAATTTTAACGGATAATACTTTTTCTTCTTGATTGCGCCCTTGACCTCTACAATGAGTACAAGGACTGGTGATTTTACGCCCTTGACCACGGCAAGTTGGACACGTTTGTTGCACAGTGAAAAAACCGCGTTGCATGCGTACCTGTCCCATACCCTGGCAATCGTTACACACCGTAGGACTGGTTCCTTTGGCTGCACCACTACCATGACATTCTTTACAAGCAACCCAAGTGGGTATGCGCAAGGTGGTTTCGCTGCCAAAAACGACTTTATCTAAAGGTAATTCTATGGAAAAACGTAAATCAGCACCGCGTTGTTGCGCAGGACCACGACCGCCACCGCCTTGGCGATCACCAAAGATATCGCCAAATACGTTTTCAAAAATATCGCTGAAATTGCCATTAAATCCAGGACCACCAGGACCGCCGCCCATTGAAGACGGATCAAACGCATTATGACCAAATTGATCGTAAGCAGAACGTTTGCTGTCATCGGACAAAATATCGTAAGCCTCTTGGACTTCTTTAAATTTTGCCTCAGAGCTTTTATCCCCAGGGTTTTTATCCGGATGATACTGGCGCGCTAATTTACGATAATTTTTTTTAATTTCTTCGCTACTGGCATTGCGATCTAAGCCCAGAACCTCATAATAATCTTTTTGTTTATCAACCATACTGCTTTCAGCCCTGTTTTAAAATCTAAATTTGTTCAATTGCACTGAACTTCGTCATTGCGAGACCGCGAGCGCCAGCGAGTGGTCGTGGCAATCCAGGGGTAAAAAGGCTAGATTTATCAGCACCACAATTCTTTATAGATTTCTTAAGTACATGACGCTGATTTTCATTTTCGAAGATCCCTGGATTGCCACACTGCGCTCGTCTAATTTAATACAGCTTAATCATTCTATAAATACCACCGTACCCAGTTTCTATTATAAATCAGTTACTCGCTTGCTCGCAATGACGGCACTGCGCACTTAACACATTTACAATACCGTCAAAATTCATTTTCTCTTTACTCTTTCTTTTTCTTTTCGTCGTCGATTTCTTCAAACTCTGCATCGACCACATTGCCTTCATCACCTGATGCTTGCTGAGCAGCTTCTTCAGTAGTGCCTTGGGTTTGTTCCCCAGCAGCTTGCTCTCCTTGTTGTGCCTTAGCATGCATTTTCTCGACCAAAGGCGCGCTCGCTTGCGATAGACTTTGAATCTTCGCTTCTATCGTTGCTTTGTCATTGCCTTTCATCGCTTCTTCTAATTCCTGGATTGCTACTTCAATCTTGGTCTTAGTATCAGTATCCACCAAACTGCTATCGATTTCAGTCATAGTTTTCTTAGTTGAATGCAACAAATTATCGGCTTCATTACGCACTGTAACCAACTCGTGGAATTGACGATCTTCATCGGCATGTGCTTCAGCATCTTTCACCATCTTTTGCACTTCTTCTTCAGATAAACCACTGGAAGCACGAATGACGATGGATTGTTCTTTACCCGTGGCTTTATCTTTAGCGTGTACATGCAAGATACCGTTGGCGTCTATGTCGAAGGTAACTTCGATCTGCGGCATACCGCGCGGTGCAGAAGGAATACCCACTAAATCGAAACGACCCAAAGATTTATTGGCCGAAGCCATTTCGCGCTCACCTTGTAACACATGAATAGTCACTGCAGTTTGATTGTCGTCCGCGGTTGAAAACACTTGGCTTTTCTTCGTAGGAATAGTACTGTTCTTGGTGATGATCTTAGTCATAACCCCACCCATGGTTTCTATACCCAAGGATAAAGGCGTTACGTCTAATAATAAAACGTCTTTAACATCACCCGATAATACTGCACCCTGAATAGCAGCACCAATGGCAACCGCTTCATCTGGATTCACGTCTTTACGAGGCTCTTTACCAAAGAATTCCGTAACCACTTCTTGTACTTTAGGCATACGCGTTTGACCACCGACCAAAATAACGTCGGTAATATCGGAAATTGTTTTTCCAGCATCTTTCAATGCTATCTTACAAGGTTCAATAGTACGTTGAATAAGTTCATCTACCAAAGATTCCAATTTAGCACGCGTAACCTTGATGTTTAAGTGTTTAGGACCAGAAGCATCGGCAGTAATGTACGGCAAATTGATATCAGTTTGTTGTGAGCTAGACAATTCAATCTTGGCTTTTTCAGCTGCTTCTTTCAAACGTTGCAAAGCCAGAGGATCTTTAGTCAAATCCACGCCGGATTCTTTCTTAAATTCTTCAACTAAATAGTTAATTAATAGTTGATCGAAATCGGCACCACCCAAGAAAGTATCGCCATTGGTGGCCAATACTTCAAATTGGTGATCGCCTTCTACATCGGCAATTTCAATGATGGAAATATCAAAAGTACCACCACCTAAATCGTAAACAGCTACGATGCGATCGCCGCGCTTTTTGTCTAAGCCATAAGCCAAGGCAGCAGCAGTCGGTTCGTTGATGATGCGCTTCACATCTAGACCGGCAATACGGCCTGCATCTTTCGTGGCTTGACGTTGTGCGTCGTTGAAATATGCTGGCACAGTCACAACAGCTTCGGTTACGGGTTCGCCCAAATAATCTTCGGCTGTTTTTTTCATCTTACGTAAAACTTGTGCTGAGATTTCTTGTGGCGACATATCTTTGTCACCTATACGAATCCAAGCATCGCCATTTTTGGCTGCCACAATTTCGTAAGGTACATGTTTTTTAGCATGTTGCACTTCTTTGTCGCTGTCACGACGACCAATCAAGCGCTTAGCTTCATAAATAGTATCTTTAGGTTTAGTGATCATCTGCCGTTTAGCGGATTCACCCACTTCTATTTGCTCACCAAAAGAGACTATAGACGGCGTAGTACGACGTCCTTCGCTGTTTTCAATCACCACGATTTTACCGCCTGGTTCCACAACTGCAACACAAGAGTTGGTGGTGCCTAAGTCTATACCTATAATTCTAGCCATTGTTTACTCCAAGTAATATTATTTCTCTACCCATATATATGGGGGTTCATCTTTAAAAATCAAGCCTCTTTAACCACAATAACGCGCGCCGGTCTTACTACCCTGCCATGCAAGATATAACCGCGCTGAATCACGGCCATTATGACTCCCGGGGCATATTGATCGCTGGGTTGCATGGCAATGGCCTCATGTTTTTGTGGGTCGTATTTTTCGCCTAGGGGGCTGATGGCTTCTACGCCAAAACGCACCAAAGCGTCCATAATCATTTTATCGGTTAATTCCAAGCCCTGACGCATCGCTGCGAAGGCCTTGTCATTCATTTCCACGCTATTTTCCAAACCTTGGCTTACACCGTCTAAAGCCGGCAATAATGCTTCAATTAATTTTTGCGTTCCGTATTTCTGCATTTTTTGCACTTCTTGCTCTAAACGCTTGCGCACATTGTCTTTTTCGGCGACTTCACGCAGGTATTTATCCCAATTAGAATCTGCTTTGGCTTTTAATTCTTCTATGCTTTGTTGCAATTCACTGTAGGTGGGATTGATAGGGCCTGTAGGCATATCGCCAGCCTGTTCCTCTAATGCTTCAGGTGTCTTTTCAGCAGCACCTTTTTGTTGCGATTCTTCATGGACTTTTTGCCATTTATTGTGGTGGTCTTTACTCACGAATGTCTCCTCTGCAGATAATTTAAACACTATCTATAATACCCATCTTATTTGAAGATGCAAACTTTAACTTATATATCGATTTTCAACTAAAGCTTTGTCATCCTCGACAAGGCCGCGAGGCCTTAGTCGGGGATCCAGTTTCAAATCAAGTTTTTCCTGGATCCCCGACCTTCGGTCGAGGATGACAATATTCTGGTTTGTGATAGCTTCCAGTATTCAACTCATCTTAAAGTCTAATATGTATATAAGGCCTTTTTCCATTATTTCAAGAGCTCAGCTACTTTTAGCCAATCTTCATAGGCTTTGGCTTTATCGGCTGGATTGCGTAATAAATAGGCAGGATGGTAACTCACCCACAGCGGAATTTTGGTTTGACCAAAAACATAGGCCTGACCACGCAGGCGAGATAAGGCGGTGCTCACATGGAGTAGATTATGAGCCGCAATACGGCCCAAGGCTAAGATAAGCTGTGGCTGCAATAAATCTACTTGTTGTTGCAAATAATCCTGACATTGCGCCACTTCTGCCGCATTAGGGTCACGATTATTCGGCGGGCGGCATTTCAATATGTTGGCGATATAGATATCGTCCATGTTTAAGCCTACGCCAGCGATGATTCTGTCTAATAGTTGCCCTGCTCTGCCTACAAAAGGCAAGCCTTGGCGATCTTCTTCTGCTCCCGGTGCTTCGCCTATTAACATCAGCCTTGCTTGCTGACTACCGCGACCAAAGACTGTTTGTTTACGGCAAAGATGTAGTTCACAACGCTGACAAGCTGCGACAGCCTGTTCTAAATCTTGCCAATTGTTCTGTAATGAAGTATCGCTTTGTTGCGCTTCTTGTCGCTCTAGCCATAGATCAATACCCATGGCTCTGAGATAATGACGTTGTTGTACTACAGATTCACTCATAAAGAGGATTATCCATGTTGTTATTGATCTTAACGGTGGCAAGCCTAGCATGTAGCTTGGGCTTACTCATCACCCTGGTTATCACCCAGCGCACAGCATACCAAAGTATAACCGCTTTGCACCATGCTTTATCGCGCCAGGAAGGATTTGTGGCGCAATTTGCGCAAAATCTGCAACAATTGCAGACACAAAACCAAGCGGTGATCTTACAGCAACAACAACGTCATGACCAAATCTTGCATCAATTAAAAGAATATGCAACACAATTGCGCTTAGATTTTAGCGAGCATCAATTAAAAC
>JAJXVQ010000042.1 GCA_021782065.1 Pseudomonadota bacterium | reverse complement strand
CTCGATTCGATAAATTGAAAAGAAATTATGCATCCGTCATAGCACTGGTCTGCGCTTTTTTATGGTTACCTATGTGAAATGTCAACAGCCCCTAATATTTGTGGCGGAAGAAGTTGCTTAAGATGAGCAATGTTTTCCTTTGTTGGCTGTAAGTCCAGCTTAATATTGATTCCTTAAGCTTCACTATTTTTGTTTTGCAGACAATCAACCGAAGTGCTACACTCCTCAGAGACATATTGGTCGGTATGATCTTGTGGTAGTAAATTGTGGGTGTTTATTTTGAAGTGTCCCATCAGTGTCCCTGAAAAGATTGATTAATTCCGGTTTTTTACGTAAGTCATTGATTTTAATACTGCCGGAGATGTGAATCGAACACACGACCTACTGATTACGAATCAGTTGCTCTACCGACTGAGCTACTCCGGCGTGGCGCCCATTATATGCAGAATGAGGGTGGAAAACAATAGAGATAGAGAACGAGGGATAATTTGATTAAAAAATATACTTACCTTGATCTAGAACAATGGTATGAAACCCCCTTGGGCCGTTACGTTTATGCTGCCGAATCGGAATGGCTGGCGGATTATTTAAAGCAATGCTTTGGTTATTATTTGCTGCAATTGGGGGGCAGCCATTCACTGAAAGCCCTGCATCCTAGTCCCATACGCAATCACATTTGGTGTATACCGCAGTACCATAATAACAATCTTGAAACAACTTTATGCTGCGATTTTAATGAACTGCCCTTGGCAGAGAATTCCATAGACACCTTTGTCTTACCTCATACTTTAGAATTATCCGCCCATCCGGAAGGAGTGATTCATGCTGCGGCAAATGCTTTGATGCCGGAGGGAACGATGTTGATTTTGGGTTTTAATCCGGTAGGTATTTTTACGCCTATTAAACAGGTTTTAGCCTGGAGCCGTAATGAATTGCCTTGGGGCTTAAAGTGGCAGCGCATAGGGCGTGTTCGGCGATGGTTGGAAGAAGCCGATTGCGAGATAGAATCGATCAAAACCTTTTTATTTTCACTTTCATCTAGTATTCTAGGTAGCGTGCAGCGACGTGGTTTAGTGGAAGCCTTCGGCCAGGGGGTGTGTCCAGCCTGGGGTGGGGTTTATTTAATTTTTGCACGTAAACATATGGTACGGTTAACGCCGCTTGAGATAAAATGGCACAAACAGAGTTTAAGCAATAAAGCGCCCGTATTACCGCTGCAGAATATCCCCAGAAGACGCGTAACTTCGTCATTAGCTCAAGATATAAATAGTACGTTAAGCACACAACAAAGTCGCAGCTTGAAAGGCTAAGGATATAAGTAATGAAGATTGTCACAATGTATACCGATGGTGCCTGTAGGCACAATCCTGGACCCGGCGGTTGGGGCGTTTGGTTTTCCTGTGATGGACAGGAACAGACCTTGCAAGGTGGAGAAAAAGACACTACCAATAATCGTATGGAATTAATGGCGGCTATTATGGGGCTGCGCGTGTTGAAACACAGCTGTATCGTCAATTTATATACCGATTCGCAATATGTGCAAAAGGGTATTAAAGAATGGATAATAGGTTGGCAGCGCCGTAATTGGCGTACGTCTACGGGGCAGATGGTTAAAAATCAGGACTTATGGCAAAGCCTATTGGCAGAAGCCGCGCGTCATCAAGTGCAGTGGCATTGGGTGAAAGCGCACGTAGGAAATATACATAATGAGCGTGCAGACAGCTTAGCGCGCCAGGCGATAGACCAATTATTGTAAGGAATAAGTTATGAGTAGGCAAATTGCCATCGATACAGAAACCACGGGCTTGGATGTTAAAGATGGGCATCGTATTATTGAAGTTGCGTGCGTTGAAATTATCGATCGCCGCATCACCGGTTCAACTTATCATTGTTATATTAACCCGGAACGCGCTGTAGATGCGGGCGCTATGGCAGTGCATGGCTTGAGCGATACCTTCTTAGTGGATAAACCACTGTTTAGTCACATTGTCGATGATTTAATGACCTATATTGAAGATGCGGAACTCATTATTCACAATGCGCCTTTTGATGTAGGCTTTTTGCAACGCGAATTAAAACTATGTAGACGCCCCGAACGTTTGGAAAATAGCTGGTCTATTATCGATACTTTGGTGATGGCGCGACAAAAGTATCCTAGACAGAAAAATAGCTTAGATGCGATCTGTAAACGGTTATCTATAGACAATAGCCAGCGGTATTACCACGGCGCTTTAATTGATGCGCAATTATTAGCGCAGGTATATTTGGCTATGACCAGTGGTCAGTACAGCTTATTTGCAGATCATAACCCATTAACCACGCAGACTGCTGAACAGGGGCAGCAGAGCAACACTATGGCGGTTGAGGTCCAGCCGTTACCAGTATATAGCGTTAATGATGCAGAGCAACAGCAACATGAAGAGTACCTACACAAAATGAAGCAACAAGCGGCTAAAGTGACTTGGATGGATGAGTAACTCAGGATAGTGTATGGCAAAGCAATCATTTTTTAAACATTTCAACCAGGTAGAATCTTTAGGCGGTGCATTGCTATTTTTTGCAGCCATCGCGGCCATGATTATCAGTAATACGCCGTTGCAAGCTTGGTATCACAATTTCTTTATGAATGTACATTTGAGCTTTGGCATAGGTTCATTGAGTATTGCTGAACCCATACAATATTGGATCAACGACGGCTTGATGGCTATCTTTTTTATGCTCGTCGGTTTGGAAATTAAACGCGAATTGGTGGTAGGTGAACTGAGCCATTGGTCTAATGCCTTATTGCCTTTAGTGGCGGCTTTAGGGGGCATTGTTGTACCAGCGGCAATTTATTTACTGGTCAATAAGGGATATAGCGAATATCTGCAAGGCTGGGCTATTCCCACTGCAACCGACATAGCTTTTTCATTGGGGGTGTTGTCCTTATTGAAATCGCGTATCCCTACGTCGCTGAAGACTTTTTTAACGGCACTGGCTATTATCGATGACTTAGGCGCTATCGTTGTGATTGCCGTTTTTTATACCACTGGCTTATCTTGGCTATTGGTGCTGGCCTCCTTTTTTTGTATTATGGTTTTGATCTTATTTAATCGCATTGGACTGATGCGTTTTACCCCTTATGCAATCGTGGGGTTTATATTGTGGCTATGCGTATTGGGTTCGGGTATACATGCCACCCTAGCCGGAATTGCCTTGGCCTTTGCTTATCCCCTCCATGACAAGAGCAATCATTTCCATTTACCCTCACGCAAGATTGAAAGTTATTTACACCCTTGGGTTGTTTACGTCATTCTGCCCATATTCGCCTTTGCCAATGCAGGGGTAACCTTGTCGCGTGTGACTGAAAGTAGTTTATATCATCCGATTACGTTGGGTATTTTTGCAGGCTTATTCTTTGGTAAACCTTTGGGCATTTTTATAGCTTGTTGGCTAGCGGTTAAATCAAAAGCCGTCAAGTTGCCAAATGGCGTTGGTTTTTCGATGCTCTATGGTGTTGCGATTTTAGCCGGTATAGGATTTACAATGAGCCTATTTGTGGGGAATTTGGCTTTTCCGGTAGGCAATTATCACCTCATGGTTAAGGTGGGTGTTTTTGGAGCTTCGTTGTTATCGGGTATCGTGGGTTATTGGATATTAAGACATGTTACCGCCCCGCAACGGATTGCCGTACGCAGGATTAAAAAGTCTAAAGTGCCGTAGAGTAGACTCCTCTTAAAGAAGTAACACTTACTGTTGTTCGAGAAGAGCAGTTCACGAGCCGCCTCTACAAATGATATACCCCAGTGGGTTGAATGTTGACCTAACCACGATGCCCATAGGGGCGATTATACGCGGATTTTAGCCGTTTTATCAACAGGAAAGCTATTTTCTTTTTAAAAAAGTCACTTTTTGTAAGATTTAGCTGATTGCTGGGGCTTGAAGGATTGATTATATCGGTGTTTTTCACAAATTTTAAGGGTTTGTGTCGGTAAGCTTTATCTGTTATAACAGCGGTCAATTCCAAGCAGCAAATGAGTTCGTCAGTGCTGCAGTAAGTTTGGAAGAGGGTAGATGAGAGGTCATTTTTAAACATCATTAACATGAGAGATAAATTATGGGTGCAAGCGGTAATAATGTAGCAAATAATCAAACCGGTTTAACAGATGAACAATATTGGCGGTTTATGAAAGAAAATTCGGACTATACTAAAGCTTTAAAAGATTTTAAGAATAAACTGCATTTAGAGGCTAAGGCAAGCTCTGCGCAACATTCTAGCTTAGCTGCCTCCTCGCAACCGGAGCTTAATGAGACAATTTCTTCTAGCAGGGGGCAGGGTTCTTTTTTATCAAATTTTTCAAATCCATTTGCAAGTTTTGGTTCTAGTTTTAGTTCTAGTTCTATTTCTAGTCTGAGTGCTGTTCCACAGCTTAAATTTACTCTAAGTTCCAATTCCAGTGCTGAGCCACAATCTACTCCTGTTCCAATACAAATTCTGGTGTGGGGTGATAACCAGGTTGGAAAGAGTTCCTTATTAAAAGCGGCTTCTGATAATACGGTTTGTAGGGAGAGGGAAGTAAAGGGGCAGAAAGTAAGTTTGTACTTTTTGGAAAGAAAAAATGATAGGTTTGAGAAGAAGAATATGACGATTCAATGGATGAATTATCCACACGTTATTATTCTATGCTATGATGTAAGCAATCGCGAGAGTTTTGAGAATATAAAACGTTATCAACAGGAGATTGAACGCTACACCCCCAAAAAAAAGGTAAAAGCAAAAATAATCTTAGTGGCTAATAAAATTGATTTAGGGGCGCGTGCCGTTAGTAGAGAAGAAGGAGAAAATTTGGCTTCTCAACTAAAATTCGGTCGTTATCTTGAAATTTCAGCGAAAACGAGTCAGCAGGTTAAGGTGGTTGCTCTTGCAGCAGCGGAGTTGGGGTTGGAAGTGATGGCTGAACTTGCAAATTCCGTTGTTTCATCTAGTCATCCAAGTTCATTTAGCCGACTTACCTTCGGAAATAAATAGTAACAATATTTACTACGGCAAGGACGCTGTATATACTCTTTACACTTCAATTGGGAGCGCTGTTTGGTAAAATAAGTGATGCGATGCGTGAGAAACAAAATTTTTGTGATTTATTGGCTGCCGCAGTATCATTAGCGGGGGCTAAAAGTTTAGTGGATAGGATATTAAGTGAGAAATTGCATAGCAGAACATTTATCTCGAAAGTTGATGCAGTGAAAGAGAGAAGTACAGAGCTAGAGCGATTGCAACAAGGACCTGGTCTAGAATGAAAGTAATTGTGTTTTACAGAATTGTGCAGTGGTGCGACTCACGAATCGCTCTTATCTCTGAAACAACGCAATATAATTCACGCTCAAATCCTCACAAAAACGCGTTTGTCGTTTGAAGGGTTGATACTGCAATCCTTGTAGATGCTGTAAGCTTAAATCTGCCGCACGGCAATAGGCGGTTAATTCCGAGGGTTTGATAAAACGTGCAAAATCGTGTGTTCCACGCGGCAATAAGCCTAGGATATATTCTGCAGCGACGATGGCTAAACCATAAGATTTAACATTGCGGTTGATGGTGGATAAATATAAAAATCCATTGGGTTTTAATAATTGCGCGCAATTTTGTATGATTTGTGTGGGATCGGGCACATGTTCTAACATTTCTAAACACGTGATAATGTCGAATTGATGTGCATGTTCGTTGACCAGCGTTTCTATGGCGGTGCATTGGTAATAGATTTTTGAGTCCGATTGAGCGGCGTGTTCTTTGGCGACTTCAATGCTTTTTTCGTCTAAATCAATGCCTAAAACTTTTGCCCCGTGTTTACCCATACCCTCGCTTAATAAACCGCCGCCGCAACCCACGTCTAAAACATTTAAACCCGCTAAGGGTGTATTGTTGAGAATATAGTTCAAGCGCAGCGCATTCATGTCGTGCAAAGTGCGCAGAGGGCCGTTTACATCCCACCAGTCGTTAGCTAGTTTGGAAAATTTAGCGATTTCTTGAGTGTCAACATTGGTCATTATTATAGCTCATAAAGAAATTATACAGGCTAATAGTGACACAAAATCGTACGAATAGACAAGGGCCTGTGAGCCATTGGGTTTATCAGCTGCAAAATGAAGAAAGCGGCCCCAATATGAGCAACAATCGTCAAATATTACCCGATATTATCCTCACATTTGCTAATATTTTGCCCTGCTTTATTCATTTTTCGCTTCGACAAACCAAATGGCTATAGGCCCAAGTATTTTTGACAATACTGCGCCACTTAAGTGCTGATAAAAAAATCTTATTAAAACAACACAAAATCTTGCGCCATACGATAGAATGTGGTATTTCTAATGTAGGGACACTGCATGTAGCGGTGATACTGGATATGCTAAGACGTAAAAGGGGATCTGAAGTGGGCAATAAACTATGGCTAGGGCTGTTAATAGCGGCGTATGCTTTGCCGTTATCGGCCGGTATTTACATGGGAACGGATGCAACGCCGCCAGCAACTTACCAATCGGATTCTAATTATCCAGCCAATGTGGTTGCCGCCAATAACACAGCGGGGCAGCGTAATTGCAGGCTATATTACGATGGCAAAGGTCCTGTACCACCATTAACCTGTAGCCCTGTAACAACACCGTCCGTGGCAGCATCTGCACCCACAGTAAAAACAACTACCGCGCCTACGCCGATAGTGCCAATTAAAAACGATCAAGCGGCTAAACAACAACCCTTAGCGCACGTCGATACAACTACTGATAATACGGGTTCTTTAACCAGCCCAGCCACTACGGCTGTAGTCGCGCCAGCGGTTAAACCCGCACCGACTCCCGCGGTTCAACCCGGTCCAACTGCCGCGGTTAAACCTGCACCGACTCCCGCGGTTCAACCCGGGCCGACTCCCGCGGTTAAACCCGCACCGACTCCCGCGGTTAAACCCGCACTGACTCCTGCAGTTAAATCCGAGCCCACTCCGGTGGCTAAACCTGTATCCCCCCCACCCAAACCCCTCTTCACGGCAGTGGCCATGCCCGGTTCATTAAAAGCGAATGTAGAGCGCATCGTAGCGCAAAGTCATTGGGGCACCGTAGTATGGAATTTACCCATAGACTATAATTGGGAAGGCACCATGACCATCACTGCACCCGATGTGCAAGGCGCATTATCACAATTGTTAGCGCAATACCCCGTCCAAGCCATCTTCTACGATAAAAACCACATCGTCTCTATAGAAGCAAGGAGAGCCATTTAATGAAGCGTTTATTAAAGTTTACGTTCAGCATCGTGGCATTAGCGGTATTATTGGCTGGTTGTGACTCCATAGCTTTGTGGAAACAAACTAACGACGACTATGCTAAGAGTAGCAAAACAGTTAAAGATAAGAATGTCGAGGTCGAAACACCACCGCCCGCCGTTACCAGTAAGAACGAGCCCTATGTAGATACGCACCCCATTAGCCTAAATCATGAACCGGGTTGGTATACGGCCCCGGTAACGATCAACGCTTCCGGTTTGCCCTTTAGCTTTTATGTGACGCAATTGTTAGGCAGTACGCCGGTGCAAGTGCATATGGATCCGGGTATTAACCCTTCACATCCAGTGAACCTGCGCTATACGGGTACGGTTAAGGGCGCTCTAGAAGAATTAGCCGCCAAGTCCGGTTATTATTACGATTATGATTTAGACAAAAATACCATTAACTGGTCTGCCTTACAGACTAAGGTTTTTGACATTTCCTTTATTCCTGGGGTATCCAAATACAGTGTAGGCCCTTCTAACGGCGTTAGCATTGCTGGCGGCAGCTCTAGTGGTAGTTCTGGTAGCTCAAGCTCATCGAGTAGTTCATCTAGTACCTCAAGCAGCGGTATTGATATTACCTCTACGGGTGAATACAGTAATATTGGTAACGATAATCTATCGGTGTGGGACGACATGAAAAATACCATTATGACTCTATTGTCCCCTAAAGGGAAATTGAGTGTGTCCCAATCTACTACGACCATCACTGTGCGCGATCATCCTTCCAACATCAGCGATGTGGGCTATTATTTAGATAAAATGAATAAAATTCTCTCTCAACAGGTACATTTTGATGTGCAAGTGCTGGATGTACAACTGAATAAAGACTTCTCATATGGCATAAATTGGAATGATATTGCCTACAAGTTCAGTCACAATGGTGGCCAGGTTAGTTTTGCTGGCAATTATGCTACCGCTTCTGCGGGGATATTAACTGCCCCGCCTACTTCTGCAGGAACTTATACACCAGGCTCCCAGGGCAAGTGGAGCGGCAATATTATGATTCAGGCTTTAGAAGAACAGGGTAAAGTGTCTATAGTAACACAACCCTCTTTAACGACGTTGAATGATCAGGTCGCACAAATCGCCATTCAAACGCAGCAAAGTTATTTGGCTTCTCAAAGCACTACCATGGGTGGTAGTGATAGTTCCTTATCGCAGGAGACCCTCACGCCTGGAACGGTCACCTATGGCTTTCAAATGTATCTATTGCCCAAAATACAAGAAGATAAGGTCTATTTACAAATCAGCAGTGTCTTGTCAGATCTAACGAGCTTACAGGCCGTGACGCAGACAGGACAAGTGGATCCCGATGGAAGTTCTAAAGCGAGT
>JAJXVQ010000002.1 GCA_021782065.1 Pseudomonadota bacterium | reverse complement strand
TTCACAGCTGTGATGGCGAGTTTCAAGATATGCTTTTTCTTCTGGTGTTAAATATAATCTCTTCATACCCCATAGCTTGATCCCTTTGGCGACAAATTGCAAGCTTTTTCAAAGATCTTGGGTATATATCCTCAACACCGCGTGCCTTAAGGTCATTGAGAATGCCTAACCAAAAATGCGAACCCTCACTTTCAGCTATATAAAATCCTAATATATCTTTATGGCCTTCCTGATTAATTCCTAAGATGTTGTAGATGGTTTTTGTGACAACTTTGCCATTTTCACGAGCCTTAAAAAACATCGCATCTAAGAAAACTATGGCATAAATAGACTCTAAAGGTCGATTACGCCATTCCGTGATGATGGGTAATAACTTATCTGTAATTTTACTTAAGAGCCCATCAGAAATTCCCGTGCCATACATCTCTTGCATATGGCCGCGAATATCTTGATAACTCATCCCCAACCCAAACAAGCCTAAAATCTTATTGTCTAAGCTCTCATTTAGAATCGTTTGTCGTTTCTTAACTATCTCAGGTTCAAAAGTACCGGCACGGTCTCGTGGTGTCTCTATCTCTATCGGCCCACTGCCCGTTTGTACTGTCTTGCTCAGTTTGCCATTACGGCGATTTGTTACTCCAGCCCCATCACATTCTTCCATGTGCTGTTCAATTTCGGCATCTAGCGATGCTTCAACTATTCTCTTTATCAGTGGTGTCAGTATTCCTGACTCTCCGGTAAGCGGTTGACCCGCCTTCATCTTTTTCGCGGCTTCTTTTTGAAAAGCCTCGAAGTCCAATATTCCATTTTCTGGTAAAATAGTCTCGTGTGTCATTTTTAAAACCTCTTTCTGTGGTTGGAAAATAGGCAATAATTATGGCGCATTTGCGGGGTTTTTTCACTAGGCTTAGCCTTAAAAAACCCCGCTCCTTACCATTTTGCCTATTCCTCCATTCCTATCTTTTTAAATTTGACACACTTTAGTGAACACTACCGAAATTAATGTTAATCAGTTCTATCTTTTAAGGTTTTTATTATCACTCGCCAAGCAAAATCCCAATGAATACGCTCTTGTTCAAGACGTATATTTTGTCGCCATCTATTCTGTTTTATTGATTGATACAATACTTGCTCTGTGGTAGTCAATAAAGGAAGTGCCTCTGCAGGGTGCGGTTCTTTTTCTTCTACCCATAATGATTGATGAGCCATCAATGTTTCTTCATTCATTAACACGGATTGTATTTTTGGTAGATAATTTCTGGCTCGATTTAAAATAGCGAATCCATGTGTGTCTAGATCTCCCCAATAAATACAACGTGCTTCTACAAGCCAGGGCAAACGGCTTAATACATCCACACCATAGCCCAGGCCCATGATGACAATAGTATCGGCCAGGTCAGTAAAAGCTAATCCTGTCTGCAAATTCTCGACAATAAATATATTTTTTGCTGGCAGTTCCAAAGTGGCTACTTGTTCTAAAGGGGAGGTAATATCCCCTAATCTTCCCAGTCGATCTCGTAGCCTTTGATCCAGTATACGTAAACGGATTAGGGGTGATAGTACTTTCAGCCCACAACGCTGAAAGAAATTGCCTTCACTGCAAAGATCACCTTGAATTGCAGCCATAAGATCGGAAAGCAATTTTTTGCGACTATCGATCCATTTACTATCAATACCAATAATGGGCAATTGCCGTGGATAAAGGTTCGAATTAGGGTTCGTGTTGAGCCAGGCCAAGGTTTCCTGTAGATGAAGCAGATCAGCGTCATTATAATCGGCAAGTATATTAAAGTTTTTAGTCAAACATTTTTTCAGCATTGGCCAACGTTCTATAAATGCTTTATAATGAACAACAGCACGCTGCCAACGCTGCGATTGTCCTATCCATAAAGTAACCTCTAACGGATTACTCAATATTAAGCGCGCGGGTACACGTTGTTTGCCTATGCTTTTCCATTGGCGATCCTCCCACAACAGCATTCCAGTACCTGCCCAATTTTGCCAGGCGTGTAGCCAAGTGCGTACACCCTCAGGTTGTTTCAAAGCCAGCGCTTCAGTAGGAATACCCAGTTTTATTTCCAATGGCCATAAGGTGTTGCGGATTTCATCCCCCGCCGCTTCTGCCTCTAGCCACTCAGGGCGTCTGTTTTGAAAACACTTATCGAGCAGTTGCCGTACATCCTCAGGCAGTTTCAAGACTTGTTTCCTTATGCGTTTGCTCTGGAAGTTGCAACCGCTGTGCTGTGTCGTCATATTCGATGAGCAAGACGCTTGAAATACAGCGATCGTGGATATCTACAAAACAGGCACCTCCAATGAAGGGTTCCAAAGTCATGACAGATTTCAATGGAGTGGCGATGATCATCTGAAAACCAAAATTGGCGAAAATATTCATAGCCAACGCAGTGAATTCATTATCTGCTTTGTCAAAAGCTTCATCCAGTATAACCGGTGCATATATGGGTGTGCCATAGTCGTTTCCACCTAATTGATAGCGTAGTGCCGCAGCCAAACAGGTAGTGGTTAATTTTTGGCGCTGACCGCCGGACTTACCGGCGCCGCTGCGATAGATCTCTACTTCTACGCCACTTGCATCTATTTCTCGGCCGATGAATTCTACGTGTAAACGCACATCCAGTACTGAACTGCGCCAACGTTTCTCTTCGGGATCTAGACTAGACAATCGCTTTACCAGTTCGCGTAGTACTAAGAAACGAGATTCGGCGAATTCTCGATCGTCACTCCAGGCATGGCTTAGCGCCTGCTGAATTTGCTGCTTGAATTCACGCACCTCGGGTAATTGCCGATCACTGACATCAATGTGCAAATATGTTTTTTGATGATTATTTTGATTAAAGGGTACTTGACTTAAACTTTCATTGACTAATTCCATTCTTTCTAAAATGGCTTTTCTAGCGTCGTTTAGATAAGATGAAAGAGAGGCTAGATTCTGATGACTCTGATTTTGCAATAGTTCGAAAAAGCGTTGTTCATGGGCGGGTAAACCGTCCTTTTCTAGTCTAGTAAGTTTGGCGAAAAAGTCCGTTGCACTGGCGAGGCTGGTGTCTAAATCGCTCGCATCTATAGGCCAGCGCTGTTTAAATTGTATAAATTGGTTTTCAATGTGTTTTTCACACTGAGCAAGGCCTCGATGTAAGGTTTCCATTTCTTTATTCAAGCTCTGCAATACGGTGGTAGTTAATCTGTCCAAATTGTCTAAATATATTTTGTCACTCATTTTGGCGTAACGCTCATCTAATCCTTGTTGTTGATGTGGGGTAAGCGGGATAATACTAGGATTATTTTGTAAGGCTTGCAATTTCTCTTGTTTATCATCGATCTCTTTTCTTATATTTTTTTGCTCAACTTTTGTTTCGCGTAATGCTTCTTCGGCTTGATTGATAATTTCTTGTTGCCTATTGATTTGCTCGAAAATCTGTTGGAAGCTATTGTTGCCTTTACGAGTCTGTAGAATTTGTAGATCTATGGTAGCGATTCGTTCTATGAGTGGTGTGACATCTATTTCTTGCCACTGTAAATTTGCTAGCGTCTGGCAGTGCATGGCACGATTAGAACGATTCCTATCTTGTTGGGACAGAATTTTAATTTCCTCATCGAAACTTGAAATACTCGCTGCCAACTCTTGGGCCTGTTTCTGAAAGAGGGCCAACTTTTCACGATTATCAAAACCTAACACCCAATGACGGCGATCGTTAATATTACGACGGTCATCCTTTTCGTGGCGAGTTTTACTATGTTTGATTTGGCCTTCTTGAGTTAAGGCGCGCTGAGCACTTTTAAATGATTGCATGGAAGCTACACAGGTATAATCGAAACGCTGCTGCAGTTCAGTTTTAAGCCAATCGCTATAATGACCTTCTTTTACGTTTAATTTCAGAAATAAAGAATCGCTAGAGATGGGTTTTGCTTGTCCATTCTCAATTTGACCCGTACGATAATAAACGAGGCGCTGAGCTAAATGGGTATGATTGATATGCTGAGATAAGGCAGGGTAATGGCGTTCATCGACCAATAATGATAATGCAAAGCCATGTAATACCCGTTCGATCGCCCCTTGCCAGGCCGTGGCATCGGGTTTTACCTCAATCAATTCTCCTACAAAAGGCAATGCTGTTTCAGAAATACCTATTTCAGTAGCAATACGCTGGCGCAGTTCTAAAAAATCAGCTGGAATATTGGAAGGTTGACGTTGCAGTACTTGTACTTCTTTGACCGTCTCTGAAAAAGCCATTTCCGCTTCTTTTTTTTGAGTGGCAAATTTTAGCTGTTTTTCACGATTACTATCACTTTTTTCTTGCAAATGTTCGATTTCTACCCGAGCATTACCTACTAGCTGGGCAAATTCCTGAGGCGAATTGGGCAGATTAATATCTAGATTTCTACAGGCTTCTTCTGCCTGGCCTCGCTTGCGTAAACGATTAGTACATTGTGATTCAAGCATTTTCTTTTCTTCTTGCCATTGTACAATCTGATCGCCACCCATTTCTCTGTGCTGCCGTTCCAAATCACGTAAAGCAATAGTATAATTATTCAAACTACTGTGGCGTTGTTCTGCTTCGCCCGCTAAACCTTCTATACCAATACGCAACTGATCTAGATGTTGTTTTAATAGCTCAATACGGCGGGTGTCTCTATAGTTGTCTATTCCTTCTTGTAATTCTTGTAGTCCATTTCGCTGGAGTATCAGGGATTGCATTTGTTGATATTGCTCTCTGGCAGGCTTCAGTATTTGCAGTTGTTCTCTAGCGGTAACTACCGCTAAGTGTGCAGCATTGAGTTCAGAAAATTCTGAGACTAAGCGATCCGCCACCTCAAAAGTTTCCGGTTTATCGAGCATAAACTCGCGTAGAAAGGTATTGAGTTCACCTAGGTTTTTAGCCGATTGGGTTTTATGCAATAAACGCAGTGCCATCTTACTTTCAATGCCTAATAGACGGCAAAAACGTTCGCAATAAGGGCGAAATTCATCGCGTGCGAATACCTCTGGAAATGATAGTTTGAGTTTTCTCACATCCAGATTAGATTGACCAAAATGTTCTAATTCTTGAAGGTCAAAGTTTCGCTCGAAGATGAGATAATGTCGTTTAACGTCGCTGTTGCCGGTTGCATTGCCGCGTAACCAGAAAATTTGTACCAATACTACAGTGTGACCTAGATTATTCTTATACGATAATGCCAAGGCAGACCAAGTTGTGCCGGGGCGTAAGTAACGAGTAGCAATTTCACCGGAGTCACTATCTTTTTGTTCTGCCCAGGCGCCCCTTAGGTAACTGACAATATTGCGATCGCGACCATTACGTTCCATTTCGCGAGCTGCGGCATTGAAATCGACCCATCGCGGTGGTACCAATAGCGCTGAAAAAGCATCGAGCAGTGTGGTTTTTCCGGCCCCCGATCTACCTACAAACAAGAATCCTTTTTGAGCGATTAAGATATCGTGGATCCCAGAAAAAGTACCCCAATTAAACACCTGTAGCCTAAACATTCTAAATTGTTCTTGTGCAAAAAGCGGCCGAGTCGCTGGTTGTGTCATTATTCCGATTCTCCCTGATTAATAATCATGTGCTGATAAAGGCCGTTAAGGATCTGGACTTTTTCAGCCGAAAAAAGCAGCTTTAGAGTAGATGAAATTTCAAAACGGTTATCGCTCGCGCGTATTTTCTGTAGAATGTTGTGCTTCTTGAACTTTTCTATAGAAGCATAAGCACGTTTCCTAAAACCAGCATGATCGGTGTTATTTGTTTTTTCGTATAAATGAAGGTATTCAATCATCTCCTCCATGGATATGGCGGCGCGTTCTGCTTGTGCTTCGGCTTGTGCCAATTTATGCCGTAGGTGTAGTAGTAACACCGAATCTATAAAAGTAAGTGGCGCACATCTTAAAAGCGATGGTGTGTCTAGATCATCTGTATCTGCTTGGCGAGTAAAGGCGATTTGCAGATCGTGATCTATAACCAGCTCTAGGAATAATTCTGCAAGACGACTGCGGATAATGACCTCATCACGGACTAATATGGGCCAAAGCTTTGAATGTCTACGAACATCCAGTGATGGTCCAGCCAGCAATCGCACTAAGACCCTACGTGTATCTAGCGGTAATTCGCCCCTATCACCGATGAATAAGTGGTTGTTTATATCTTGATTGCTATGCTCAGCCAAGAAATCATCGGTGGCAATGTCTTGTTTAGGCACGTTCATGGGTGTGCTCCTTTAAGAAAAAGATTTTGGGTATACGTGCGCTGCGCTGTGAGTTATCATTACCAATCCATGAGACAGTTTCATGGGTATCACCTTTGATGCCTTGTTTGCTCCCCAGTGCTAATAAGCCTATTATACTACCTAATCCTTGGCTTGCTGGAAAGCGATGCAGTATATCGGCAATAGATGCTTGGCTATAATTTTCGAGAATAGCATCAATATGCGTCTGCAATGTGCGAAAGTCGATTTCTGATTGTGCTACCCACGCACCTATGGAATGTAAATCGATCGTAGGAAGGTCTCCTTCTCTCATCTGACTGGGTTTGGCCTGTAAGGATGGATCGTAGAGCATCCATTGAGAAAAGGATCGTAAACGGCTGCTGGTAAGTTCAAGGTTATATTGTAAGCTGTTCGTAAGCGCGATTTTATCTTTTAATTCTAGCGCTGCGCGTTGCGCATCTCTCAACAGTTGGTTTAAACGGCGTTGTTCTAAGTATTCTCGGCTTTGCACAAAATGCTTCAAACTTCTGGCAAAGGTCTGTAGTACTTCGTGGACTGCGCCACCTTGTTCCAGTAAATTTCGCATCAAGCGTAAAAGAAATCTCCGATCTTTTACATCCAGCTCGGAGGCAAATTCACGTGACAGTACATTATCCAGTGCTTGATCTAATATTGCTGCTTGTTCGGGGTCAGTGAGTAAACGCCAGAAGGCAGAAAAGGTTTTTCCTGATTCACTTTCAGAAATCAAATCGATGCCAGCAAACAAAGCGTTGAGCACATCGCCACGACTACCTTCATTGTCAACTATTTTTTCTCTTAATTCTCGATTGAGTTGTTCGAACTGATCGCGTACACGGTGGAAATCTCCGCTTAGATCATCTGCTAAAGAGATGATTTCTCGCGTACGTTCTAAGGCAGCGCTGTGTGGTAGTATGCGCATCTGTCCTTTGTGTATGGCTGAAATCTCTTTATCAATGCGTGCTCGTTCGGCGATTAGGCGATCAATACGTCTGTTTTGATCGGTATCCGTGTCTTCAGCCAGTTGAACTAAGGCTTGGATGACTAGAGCGAGGCGAGTTTCGGTGGCGGCAGAGTGAGGCTGAATTAAGTTCGAAACAAAGCGAATGGCTTCTATGCTCGGGGTTGATAACTCATATTCTTCCTCGGTTGCACCGGGGAGAAAACGTCTTATAAGATAACCTTCTCCTAACCAAGCAGAAACATAGGCTTGTGCCGTTTGCGGAAAATCCTCTCCTTGAGCGCGTAATGCTTCTAAGTCCCGTGTGATGCGTTCAATAAATATTGAGGCAGGTAGACTGCGCTCGGTCTCATATAAGTGCGTCTGCAATAAGCTCATAACCGTTGGCCCATTATTCGATGCCAGCAGCCGCCACAGTGGCTGGGCCCGCAAACGGCGGTAAATAGCAATGGTCTTATCGGCTTTCATGGTGTTTTGGCCCCCATACCGTTCACTTTGGGAGGTGGTTTGAATAATTCAAGACAACATTATACACTACTAGACAATTGCAGACAATAAAATTGATTATATTTTATTCAGCTTAACGTCTAGACATAGGCGATCCTTTAGGATAACCTAATTTTTATAAGAAACATAATTAGAATTATGAGGAGCCGTAATGAAATCTATCTGGTATCAACCACTCATTTTAGAGGGTCTAAATCAAAGAGGCGTAGGGACAATGACTGAATTTCTGGATATTTCATTCATTGAAATAGGCGATGACTATTTAAAAGCAAGCATGCCGGTTAATGAAAAAACAAAGCAACCCCTGGGTATTTTGCATGGCGGTGCGAATGTCGTATTGGCTGAAACACTGGCAAGCGTCGCAGCTAATGTTGTACTAAATACTGAAACGCATTATGCAGTAGGCCTAGAAATTAATGCTAATCATATACGTTCGGTCTCGGAAGGTTTAGTGATCGGAATGACTCGACCTTTACATTTAGGTCGTACTACGCAAGTGTGGTTAATCAATATTTTTAATAGCAAAGGCGATCTAACGTGTACATCCCGTATGACAGCAGCTGTTCTAGAGAGAAAAAAAGGGTAAGTAGGTTGTCTTTATCTTTAATGACTTAAATAAACTGCGAGCCCGGTAAACATACATCCCATTAAAACCCGAGGCGATTAAAATAAAGTAACCCATAATGGGTATTACTCCCGGGATGAAATGAAATAAGCTCGAAACTTTACTGGCTTCACTACGCTTCATCAATACAGACCCTATAGTGAAGCCACCAATTGAGTTGGCTAGCGACAGCCAAGCAGACGTTGCCAACATGGAAATCCCCGTATTAAAGCCAGGGCGGTTATGTGGGGGCAGCAGCGATCCTCGATGATGGCGTGTCCTTTGAAGAAAAAATGGCTGAATTTTCAAGTAGGCTGTATGAACAGATGCGTAAGTCTGTGAAATTGGATGTGGTGATTCGTAAGAATTTAGAGGCTTTGGGTTATGGGGAGTAAATTATGATTGATTATGATAAATATAAAAATGCACTGCAACATATGGTTGCGCAATTTGGGAACTATCGTACTGAACATCAGCCAATTTTAATTCCAGAAGAGGGATTCGAATATGTTCTTTGCAGCCCATAGAAAACCACCAGAGAAACCTTCAATACCAACAGATACCCAGCCCATCTTTTCCATAAAGAATATTTCCTTGCTCCTAATCCTTTATTATTAGGCGCAATAACAAAGGATTGAGTTCTTTAATAGATGTATATAAGGTGCTTGGTAAAATTACCTATTTTGCGCTCCTGCGTTCAATATTGTATCATGTCCCTATTTGCCGATAGAGGCTTATTTTGACTAAAAAACTCTTAAAATCAACTGCCCTGGTTTCATCCATGACCTTTATCTCGAGGGTTATGGGTTTGGTTAGAGATATCGTTACTGCCCATGTGTTTGGCGCCAGCGCCGATATGGATGCTTTTATGGTGGCGTTCCGTATTCCCAATTTTATGCGTAGGTTGTTTGCAGAAGGTTCTTTTTCGCAAGCTTTTGTCCCTGTTTTAGCCAGATACAAGGAAAAGCATACGGAGAAAGAAGTCCGCGAGTTTGTAGCGGGTATGGCGGGGACCCTAGGAACGGTCCTATTATTATTGACGGTAGTAGTAGAATTAGCAACGCCATTGGTGGTGATCCTCTTTGCACCAGGTTATTTGCGTGATCCTTACCGCTTTCATCAAGCGAGCGTCATGTTGCGCATGACTTTCCCTTATCTCTTTTTAATCGCTATGACGGCTTTTTCTGGTTCTTTACTAAACACTTATAATCGTTTTGCCATACCGGCCTTTACGCCAGTACTACTTAATTTCGCCATGATAGGCACGGCCTTATTTTTAGCGCCACATTTAGCAAATCCCATACATGCTTTGGCCTGGGGTGTTTTTTTAGCAGGGGTATTGCAACTGGGTTTTCAACTACCTTTTTTAAAGCGCTTGAAATTATTGGTGCGGCCACGCATACAATGGCGACATCCCGGGGTAACGCAAGTGATGCGCTTGATGGTACCCGCTTTGTTCGGCGTGTCCGTGGCGCAGATCAGCGTTTTAGTTGACACCTTATTTGCCTCATTTCTGCCTATAGGCAGTGTTTCTTGGTTGTATTATTCGGATAGATTGACTTCTTTTCCTCTAGGTATTTTCGGTGTAGCCATTGCCACCGTGGTATTGCCTCATTTATCTAAACACAAGGCCAGAGAAGATGTAGGTGAATTTAGTCATATCATCGATTGGGGTTTGCGCATGGTATTGTTGATAGGCCTGCCCGCGGGCTTGGGGTTGTTGATGTTATCTGGGCCTTTACTCACCAGTTTCTATTTATCGGGCGCCTTTAGTCCTTACGATGTGGCCATGGCCAATAAAAGTATGATGATGTTTGCGCTGGGTGTGCCTGGCTTTATGTTGATTAAAATTCTTGCCGCTGGGTTTTACGCCAATCAAGATATCAAAACCCCGGTCAAATGCGCTGCTATCGCTATGGGTTGTAATATCCTAATGAATATGGCCTTGATTGTGCCTATGCGCCATGCGGGGTTGGCTCTCTCTACCTCTTTATCTTCTATGCTGAATGCGGTGTTGCTGGCCGTATTTTTGTACCGCAAAGGAACCTGGCGTTTTAATCCAAACTGGAAACGTTATAGCCTGCAGTTATTAGCAGCTAATGCGGCGATAGTGGCGCTTTTATTTTGGTTATCACCGCCTTTACAAACGTGGATACATTGGCATAAATTGCTGAGAGTGGAAGTTTTATTAGGTTTAGTCTTTGGTTCTATAGCATTATATTTGATTGTACTACGTTTAGCAGGCCTACAATTTAGGGTTTTTCTTAGTGCAAGGCGAGTCGATTAATGAAAGTAAAAAGTCCCTATTTGGCGCATCTTGCACGCAAATTTATCGTGAAAAATATTCATTTACCGGATGTAAACTCCGTTTCTCTCCCAGAATTTTGCGTGCAACCTGTACCTAAATCTGGACTTTTTCTTGTTTGCAGATGTAGAGAGTAATTATCCATGAAGATTATTCGCCATCCAGACCTCCGCGCACAAAAAATACCGGCGGTTATCACCCTGGGGCATTTCGATGGTGTGCATGGTGGGCATAAAATTATTTTGCAACAGTTAGTGGCAAAAGCGCGCGAATTAAAAGTATCTTCTGTCGTTATACTATTTGAGCCGCAAGCCAATGAGTACTTTGCTCTAGAAAAAAAAACGGATATTCCGGCGCGTTTAACGCGCTTTAGGGAAAAAATAAATGAAATGACCAAACTGGGGGTAGACATTGTTTTATGTTTGCGTTTTAATAAAACCATGGCAGCATTATCGGCCGAAATATTCTTACAAAAAATAGCGTTTCATTATTTCAAGGTAGAATATTGGTTAGTAGGCGATGATTTTCATTTTGGAGCAGATAGAAAAGGGGACTATCATTTTCTAGAAAAAATGGCGCGAGCACATTCATTTACGCTACAGCGTGCGCCCACTTTTTTATTAAATGACGAAAGAGTGAGCAGTACGTTGATACGTGCCGCTTTAGCCACAGCAGATTTAAAATTGGCAGAGCATTATTTAGGTCGACCTTATAGTTTAGTTGGTCGTGTTGCTCAGGGTTATCAGCGCGGACGTATTATTGGTTTTCCTACAGCCAACATACATTTATTACGCCGCATTTCCCCTGTATTAGGTGTTTTTGCGGTGACAATAAAATGCAGCGGTGATAGATTACTAAGAGGGGTCGCTAATGTAGGTTTGCGGCCTACTATAGCAGGAAATAGTACGCGCGTATTATTAGAAGTGCATATTTTTGATTTCAATGAAAATATTTATGGTTGTTATTTGGAAGTGGAATTTATTCATAAATTGCGCGATGAAAAACGTTTCGCTTCTTTTGAAGATTTAAAAGGGCAGATTTTATTAGACGCACAACAGGCTAGAGATTTTTTTAAAAATGCTTAGCGATATCGATATTGTTTTAATCAATACCAGCCACCCGGGTAACATAGGCGCGGCCGCGCGAGCCATGAAAACGATGGGCTTTAAACAATTGGTGTTGGTTGCGCCACGCTATTTTCCGCATACAGAAGCAGAGGCTTTGGCGGCCTCGGCCGTGGATGTGTTGCAACAAGCGCGCATTGTATCCAACCTAGATGAAGCGTTGAAAGGAATAACGACGGTGATAGGTACGAGTGCAAGGCTACGCGATTTGGCAGCACCGTTATTAACGGCTAGAGAATGTGGGACATGGTTAATACATAATAGAGTAGGGCGCACAGCGATTTTGTTCGGTGAGGAACGTACCGGTTTAACTAATGAAGCTTTAGATCGTTGTCATGCTTATGTACATATCAACACGGCGGATGAATATTCTTCACTGAATTTGGCGCAAGCAGTACAAATTATCGCTTATGAATTACGGCTAGCATTATTATCTATGCCAAAAACAGAAAACAATCCAGGAGAAGTATTACTGTCTGACGATACCGCTATGGAAGGCTACTTTCAGCATCTAGAACGGTTGATGGTGGCTATAGAGTTTTTAGATCCACAATTCCCTAAACGCTTGATGCCGCGCTTGCGGCGCTTATATCATAGAGCGAGGCCCGAGGTACAAGAATTGAATATTTTACGCGGTATTTTAACTGCGGTGGAGAAAAAAATTGGCAACGAATGATTTTGTTCCCATTTACCTAGATTATATGGCGACCACTCCTGTGGACGAAACGGTCGCAGAGGAAATGATGCGTTGTTTAACTGTTGAAGGTGATTTTGGTAATCCTAGTTCAGCCACTCATTTATATGGTTGGCGTGCACTAGATATGGTTACCAAAGCACGCGAACTATTGGCTGACAGCATAGGCGCAATGTCACGTGAAGTAATATTCACTTCTGGTGCTACAGAAGCAAACAATTTAGCGATACAAGGTGCTGCGCACTTTTATGCTAAGAAAGGCCGCCATATGGTTACCACAACCATAGAGCACAAAGCCGTCATCGATGTATTTCATGCGCTAGAAAAAGAAGGGTTTAACATCACTTTAGTATCACCCAATAAAGACGGTATTATTAGCACAGACGCCATTGCAGCGGCCATCACACCACAAACTATTTTAGTGTCTACGATGTGGGTTAATAGCGAAATCGGTACGATACAACCCATTGCCGATATTGCAGCCTTGACGCGGCAGCACGGTATCATTTTTCATGTGGATGCAGCGCAAGCTATGGGGAAAGTGGCAGTGAATTTAAGCGAATTACCCGTCGATTTAATGTCTTTTTCGGCACATAAGGTCTATGGTCCTAAGGGCAGTGGCGCATTGTTTGTACGTGATAAACCGCGTGCGCGGTTAATACCGTTATTTTATGGGGGCAAACAAGAACAGGGTTTGCGCGCAGGCACTTTGGCTACACATCAAATCGTTGGCATGGCTGCTGCTTTTCACCGCGCAAAATTGCGTGCAGAAGACGATTTAAAGCATATATGCAATTTAAACGCGATTTTGTTACCTGGATTATTGGCTTTAGAAGGGGTTATATTAAATGGCAGCGTCAAACAGCGCGTGCCGCACAATATTAATGTATGTTTTCAGGGGTTAAATGCCGAGGCGCTGTTGATGAGCTTGCCGCAAATAGCCGTTTCTGCGGGCTCAGCTTGTACTTCAGCACAGGAAGAACCGTCGCACGTGTTAAAAGCCATAGGTCTTAGCGACTTACAAGCGCGTGCTTCCTTGCGTTTTTCTTTAGGGCGCTATACTACAGAAAAAGAGGTCAAACGTGTTTTAGAATTGGTGCGGTTGGAAGTGCAACGCGAGCGTGATTTGGCCAGGCAATGATGTATAATGAACAGCTATTAGTATATTTGTCCAAAGCGGTGGCAAGACCCTTATGGCCTGAGGGCACAAAGCAGGTTTTTAGTAGCGAAGTGGGTGCAAAAGACAGCGGTATCTGGTTTAAATTGTGGTGCCATATAGAAGATAATATCATCCACGAAGTGCGCTATAGAGTCATTGGCAGCGGTTATTTAATCGCCACGGTAGAATGGGCCAATGCATTTTTAACCGGGGAAAACCTTAACACGGCTGAGGCTTTAGATGCTAAAATAATAGTAGAAGCTTTGGCTTTACCACCACAGCGTTTTTACTGCGCGCAGATGATAGTGGATGCAGTCACAAAAATAGCGAGGCAAGCAATATGAACAAGAAAGTTGAGCAATATCAAACAGAAGCCGTATTAGGTGTCGTTGGGCGTTTAACGGTTACATCAAAAGCGCTGGCACATTTACAGCGGCAAGCGGCGAAATTAACACCGCCTAGCGTTGCTTTACGTATAGGTATGAAAAAAGCCGGTTGTTCCGGCGTTAAATATACTTTGGATTATGTGACTCAAGCTGAACAAGACGATGAAGTTATTGCTATTACGCCTGATTTTTCTATCTTTGTAGCGGCGGCGGCGTGGCCTTATGTACACGGCAGTATCATAGATTACGTGCAAGAAGGCTTAAATGGCCGCCTTAAATTAAATAATCCCAACGAAACCGGCGGCTGTGGTTGCGGCGAAAGCGTTTATTTTGGCGACGGGCCAGAACGAGGTTGAGAACCGCTACTATTGCCATTGCCGCTAGAACGAGGTTGAGCCCACCTTCCGCAGTAAAGTCATGAATAAAATCTCCAGTAAGCTTGGTCCAGTGTATTTAAAATAACCCTTTGCCTATCAATGACATTGGTGATGAATGCTGTTTTTTTGTCGATAATAAGGACACTCACTCCTTCAAACTCGCATCTTTATTTATTTAATTTGAAAAGTTACTGCGGAGTGAGGGGTTTATATAGGGAATTTTGGTTACAACAAAAAAAGAAAATATTTTTCGTACTCTTTTTTCTTGATGAAATCGTTATATTTCAATTTTCTACACACTATTCTACCGAGAATTGCTGGGTTATTATCACAAAGACGCTTGTTCATTAAGTGTACGTATTTGGGCGCCCCCTTCAAATTTCAGGGCAAAGGCGATTAAGTTATATTAAAAACGCGAATTCTGTTATTCTTTCCGCTGTCATTGCCTATTTTTTTCGCTCTAACAAACCTAAACTACATCTTCCCCAACATCAGAGGATCTTTCTTATGACTGCTTAAACAGAATTCACGTTTGGAGGAGTGATCGCTGGTGCTTTGCTTACGAGTGCAGGGTTTTACTTGCGGACCTTTCAGAATATTATTTTCATCGCGCAGCTTTTGCATTTCTTTTCTCAAGAGTTCATTCTCAGCCACAAACATTTCAACTATGTTAAATAATGTCTCAAGCTATGGTTTCATATTTTTATCTGCAATTGCACGGATTTGCTCGCTCAATAAATGAATAGCGGTTCTCAATTCTGTTTGATTCATATAACCTGCCTTGTTTAACTAAGACAATCATAACATGAATTTTAAAGTGTAATTTTGTATCCCATGGAGATCTTATAGAAAGAAATATTTTTTTGGATTATCCCGTGCCGGGTTTATTATTTTAAATCGTATCTTGATTATTTATGGCGACTTTAGCAATAACATTAGAGTAAGTTCGCATCTGATTTAATTTTAAAAAAATACTCTAAAAATCTGTCAAGTCTTTTTTATCATTTTTTCAAATTATCTGCTATTGCATCGCTGTTTTATCCAAAATTGAACAGGTTCTGCTCATCACCCTGAAATTTGAAGGGGATACGTATTTTGGTGTATGAATTAGGACTTCCTTGTCAGTGTGAATCCGTTTATATAGATCGATCGATTTAAAACAACGTTAGGCGTTCAATGCTATTCTAACTTCTATCGCCACACCTAAAATGGTGTCTTCTTTAGTCATGGTGATGGGTTTATACAATTCAAGATTATAGGGTAAAAATAAGGCATCATGCCCTAGAGATAATTTTCGAAACATCACTTCATTTTGTGAAGCAATTCGGCCTACGACTAAATCACCATCGGTTGGGGATTTATCCGTGGCAACAATGACTATATTGCCTTTATTAAAAATTGGTTTCATAGCGGCGTCCGCTATTTTAAACGCGAAAGCATTTTCACCGCAGCTTTTTTCAATCATAATAAAATCATCATGCCATTTTATTTTATTGAATTCTCTCCATTGCGATACATCTTCGATGTTTAATACGGGGATAGGCGTGTATTGGGTGATTGCTCTGTATAGGGGATCCTCTTCCACGGCCACGGGGCCGTTGCCCGTAGCCAACCATTCGGGCCTGACGTTTAGGGCATGAGCCAGTTCAAAAGTGAATCTAGAGACTTGTGCATTGCTGGACAGTAGGTATTGTAAAGCGGCTGGTTTAATGTCCACGGCCCTGGCCAACGCGGCCTGTGAAATGCCCTCTTTTTCCATTGCAAAATGAAGTCTGTCAGAAAGAGTTCGAAGCGTCTTTATTTCCATTGTTGTAATGCTTACCATGTTCTCCAATATTAAGCTAGAATGAATATAACATATTTCCAGAATCTTTTTACGGCGAAATAATTTTTACCCGATATTTGTTGAGTTTAATAACCTTTTCAAAAATAGTAAACAGAATGATTGACAAGTAAACTATGATTTCTTATACTAAACATCAGTTTATACGTAGTTACTCGCGCCTTATAGGAATAGAAAATCATATTGGGCGCATTAGAATATATCTCAGCCCTCCGCTCCCTAACGGTCGTGGCTTGGTTTAAATGGGTAAACCGATTCCATTAAAATAAAAGCGTTTTGCGCTAAAATAAATAAAGCCATAAAATTAAGAACACTCACTACACCCTCCATGCCCCCATCTGCGACAGAGAGAGCACATTCCAAAGAACAGAGTGGGCGCAAAACAGGAGGTCGCTGCTGAAATAGGGATAATAAGGGTGTTCTCTCGAAGAAAAGGCAAAAGGTTAATTAAATACAGCAATTCTCCGCTAAGATAATGGGGGCTGAAGGGGCATGTTTTTCGCCGACTTTTTAGGTGTGTTTGTAAAATAGAATATATTTTTCGTGGGGATTAGGCCATCCTATGGTTGAATATTAGCCAGAAAGAGAATTGCCGATTGAAAGGAATGTTAAGCTGTTCAAATTTAAGCCATATTGTACATCAAGGCTTGTCCCTAATTAAAGATGTAGAAAAGCGTAAGAGGCCGATTAGCTTGGTGGATACGTTAATGTCAGGTTTTGCTGTATTCAGTCTGAAATATCCCTCCTTGCTACAGTTCAATAATCACTATGAAGAAGTGATAAAGGACAATTTAAACACCGTTTATAAAATAGATAAGGTCCATTCCGATATACAGATGCGTGAAAGATTAGATGAGCTTGAGCCGGAGAAAGTAAGAAAAACCTGCAAAGAGTTGTTTGCACAATGTCAGCGTAGCAAGCACTTAGAATTATTCAAATGTCATGACAACCGTTATCTAGCGCCATTAGATGGCACGGGTTATTTTTATTCTAAAGAAGTGCATTGTGAGCATTGTTGTGAAAAAAAGCATAGTGATAGCACAATTGGATATTACCACCTGATGTTATCAGGTGGTATTGTACATCCCGAACAAAAAGTTGTATTAGCCTTTGCGCCTGAAGCTATTATGAAGTTAGTTGGTCCAACCAAGAATGATTGTGAACGTCGCTCGGCGGAGCGGTTTTTAGAGTATTTAAAGCGAGAACATCCACAGCCATAGTCTTGAAGATCTCTGGGATGCCTTGGTTTACGGACAGAGGGCGCTGTTAACACCAGACTCATCTTAATTTCTAGGCGAAGCTTTCACCCCATATCCAAACAAATACCCCACAAAATTCTATAAGGATTGGCCAAAAACAGGCCAAGGCACTTTTACGCATATAGCTTTTCTAAGCTTGCACTCCTTGTTTGCCTTCTCTTAGCCGGGAGCTGCTGAATTAAATAGTCTTTTTTTGACGATGACCTCGTTTTGCGGTATCCTAGGGGGTATTGGTAGAGGAGAGGTGGCTGAGTGGCTGAAGGCGGCGGTCTTGAAAACCGTTGAGGGGTACCCCCCCTCCCAGGGTTCGAATCCCTGCCTCTCCGCCAAAGTATGCGATAATGTTAAATAGAGAACGGACGGGTTCGACAAAATGCGAGCGTAAAGCGCGGTGAGCATTTTGGACGCAGGTAGTGCGCCCGAAGGGCGAGTCTCGAACGAAGTGAGGGAATCGTCCATCCCTGCCTCTCCGCCAAGATGTTTGCAAATGGGACCAGAGGGCTTAATAATGACAACAAAATTGATTAGAGTACTCATTGTCGATGACCATCAATTGATACGCTATGGTTTAAGAAGTCTCTTGAATGGCACTGAAGACATAGAAGTGATTGGCGATGTGGGCACGGGGGAGGAAGCCGTTGAATTTGCCCGTAATACTCCCCCAGACGTCATATTAATGGATATTCGTATGCCTGGCATTGGTGGCCTGGAAGCAACCCGAAAAATTGTACGATCTTCTCCCGAAAGTCGCGTATTGGTGATCACTTCCTGTGATGTTGAACCTTTCCCTTCTTCCTTGCTGCAAGTGGGCGCTACTGGCTTTTTAAGCAAGGATGGCAGTGAAGAGGAAATGCTCACTGCGGTGCGTGTGGTAGCCTCTGGTGAGCAATATATCTGCTCAGAGGTGGTAGAAGCCATGCGTTTGAAAATACTGAGTAATAAAGAGGATTCTCCTTTTACGACCTTGTCTAACAAAGAGTTGCAAGTAGCATTGATGTTAATCAACGGTGAAAAGGGCAAACATATCGCTGGCAAAATGTATATAGACTCAAAAACAGTGTCTACTTATCGCACGCGTATCCACGAAAGCCTGAATGTCAATACTGATGTAGAATTAGCATTATTGGCTGTGCGCTATGGTATAGTCGATGATGTGCCTGAGCCAATGGATGAGAATGCGCCCTTAGAAATGGGCGCTGATATCCAAGAGCAGAAAGAATAATTTCATAGAATTGAACGATTGAATAATAACCAGTTCACTCGCGTTGATTCCGATGACAATAGCGCGGAATTTCTTGTTCACATGACTACGCAACCTGGTGTTTACCGCATGTTGAGCGATAGCAATGAAGTCCTCTATGTAGGTAAGGCCTACAATCTGCAAAAACGCTTACAAAGTTATTTTCAAAAAAATAATTTGCCCCGCAAAACAGCTTTGTTGATGAACCAAGTGCAACGTATTGAAGTCACGGTAACTCGTACAGAGAATGAAGCATTTATTCTAGAAAATACACTGATCAAGCAGTACAAACCGCGTTACAATGTTTTGTTGCGGGATGACAAAAGTTACCCTTATATTATTTTAGATGAAAGCTCTGCTTTTCCTCGTTTAGGCTTAGTCAGAAGTAAAAAGAAAATAGACAGCCGTTATTTTGGACCTTATACTAGCGTGGATGCGGCACGTGAAACATTACAATTCTTGCAAAAATTATTTGGCATTCGCCAATGTAGCGAAACTTTCTTTAAACACCGCAAAAGACCTTGTTTGCAATATCAAATTAAGCGTTGTAGCGCGCCTTGCGTAGGGTTAATTGCAACCGAACCTTATCAGCAGGCATTAGAGCATGCGCTATTATTTTTACAAGGAAAAAACACAGCGATCATAGAAGCTTTAGCTATACAAATGCAGGCAGCTAGTCTAGCCTTAGAATATGAAAAAGCAGCACGGTTACGTGATCGGATTAAATTATTGCATAAAACCCAAGAGCAGCAGCATGTGATTTCGGGTGATGCCCATTGCGACATTTTGGGATTGGCTGTAGAGGGCAGGCATGTCTGTGTAACGATTTTAGCCATACGTCAAGGACAGCTTTTGGCGAGTCAGGCTTATTTTCCTAGCGTTCCGGCACAAACGGATGCGGCGGAGATAGTCGAGTCCTTTATCAGTCAATATTATGGTAGCGATAGGCCTTTGGCTTTATCTTCTTATGAAGAAATCCTAGTGCCGGTGCCATTAACGGATATGGCTGCCTTAAGTGCTTTTTTGCGTGAACAGCATCGTGTGGAAATTCATATCAAACACCCCCAACGCGGTATGAAATTAAAATGGTTGGCGATGGCCAAAGACAACGCAAAAGTTGCGTTGCAACAGCATACTACCCATGCAAAACGCTTGTTAGAACAGTTTGATGCTCTATCTGTTTTATTGGACACGCCTGCAGAAATAGGACGTATTGAATGTTTTGATATTAGCCATGCTAGTGGTGAGGCGACGGTGGCTTCTTGTGTGGTTTTTGACAGGCAGGGCCCCTGTGTACGTGATTACAGGCGTTATCATATTAGGGGCGTTGCGCCTGGAGATGATTACGCAGCGCTAAAACAGGCGGTAAGGCGTCATTTTAGCCATAACTTAGAGCAACAACTACCGCTACCCGAACTGTTGTTGATAGATGGCGGCAAAGGGCAGCTGTCTGCTGTACACTCGGTATTGGTCGAATTGGATTTAGAAGAGCTATTGTTATTAGGTATTGCCAAGGGTGAGGGGCGTAAACCAGGACTAGACACTTTATTTTTATTTGGGCAAAAGCAGGGAATACATTGTTCTCATGACGCAATCGCGCTACACTTACTGCAACAAGTGCGTGATGAAGCACATCGTTTCGCCATTACGGGTCATCGGAAACTGCGCGATAAACGGCGCGTGCACTCTAATTTAGAAACTATTGTCGGGATAGGGCCAAAGCGCCGCCAGCGCTTATTGGAGCATTTTGGCGGCTGGCAAGAGTTAAAACGTGCTCATCCCGATGAATTGATGAAAGTGCCGGGGATTAGTCCCGTGCTGGCGCAGAGGATTTACGATAGTTTACATTCATAAGAGGAACCTGCCATGACAATCCCAAACATGTTGACCTTATTTCGCATCTTTTTAGTTCCGCTGTTCATGTTGTTCTTTTATTTGCCTTTCCCTAGCCTGTCATTGCTGACAGCGGCTATCTTTGCGTTTGCCGCTATCACTGATTGGCTCGATGGTTATTTAGCGCGCAATTTGTCCCAAATCACACGTTTGGGGGCTTTTTTGGATCCCGTAGCGGACAAATTGGTCGTGGTGATGGCCTTAGTTTTATTGGTAGGAGAACATGCTTATCCTTGGATGGCTATTCCTGCTGCGATTATCATCGGCCGCGAAATTGTGGTGTCGGCATTGAGGGAATGGATGGCAGAATTGGGGCAAAGAACCTCTGTAGCAGTCTCGTATTTAGCGAAAATCAAAACCTTGGTGCAAATGCTGGCTATTTTCTTATTACTCATTGGCCGCGTACATACTTTATCTTGGGCAAAAGAATTTGCGTGGACGGGTTACATAGGCTTATATGTCGCTGCGTTCTTAACGGTTTGGACTATGCTAATCTATCTACGTGCCGCCTGGGGCGAGATGGTGAAGGCAAGCTAGGGGGATTCAATGAACAGTACTCCGTGGAAGCAATGGCTTATATTTATATTTGTTGTTTTATTGGTGGTGTTATCCGCCCGTTATTTGGTACATGTGAGCGATTTGTTGTGGACTTTTTACCAATGGGTGCGTGGATTATTAGCACCTTTGTTTTCAGGTGGTGGTGCGGCCCATATCATTTTAGGGGTGTTGAGTTTGGGGATAGTGCCATTGGTGGTGGGCGCTGTACCGGCCGCAGGTTATTGGTTATTAGCTAAAAAACAATTCCCTTATTTTTGGCCCCTAGTGTGGGCGACGCTACTGCTGTTGGCTACTTTATGGATGGGGCGCGTATAAGATGATGCTCGCAGACCTTGCTACCGCTTTATCCACAACTATTTTAGCCATTAAAGAAAATATGGTTTTACCGGCACTTATCCTTGCGTTTCTATGGTGCATTAGCATTGTTAACTGGATGAACCATAGTTTTCTACGTGTTTTAGGTGTTTATCCACGACATTTAGCTGGCGTGCCGGGTATTTTCTTAAGTCCATTTATACACGCCAATGCAGATCATTTGTTTTTCAACAGTGTTCCTTTATTTTTACTCATGGCATTTTTGTTGGCGATGGTGGGGCAAACGTATTTCAGCGAAGTTTCGGCGTGGATTATTATTGTGAGCGGGGCTTTGACTTGGTTAGTGGGCCGTAAAGCAGTGCACATAGGAGCAAGCGGTGTTATCATGGGGTATTGGACGTATATTTTGGCATATACTTGGCATCACCCTTCTTTAAATGCGGTCATCATGAGTGCCATTATGTTGTACTATTTAGCAGGATTGGTGCTGAGCCTATTTCCTTCCTCAGAAAAAGTTTCTTGGGAAGGACATTGTTGCGGTGCCATTGCGGGCATTATAGTGGCGTATTTCCTCTGATGAATATACTTTATAGCAGGTGGTTTTTAGGGTAGAAGACTAGTCCTCGAGCCCAGGAGTGACATACTCTGTCATATATTCGTGCGAGATGGCCGAAGGCAACATCGCCTAAAAATCAAATGCGAAGAGTATAGTTTAAACTGGTAACAAATATTTCCACTTAAGCTTTAAACTGGTAATAGATTTTACTCGGTGCTATAATTCTTGCAAGATAGCAGGTCCCTGTTAGAGGCAAAGACGCCCAGCGAGAGGTGTATGCACTTTTAGAAGCCATTACCGAATTAAAAGTAGAAAAAGCATCATTATAACTCGTGCTGAAGAAGAAAAAATTAAGTTAGGTGATAAAGAAATTGCAATTATTTCCGCGTGGCGCTTTTTATTAGATTTTCCAGAGGTGCCACCATGCGCTTAGCGCTATCTCTAGAATACGACGGTTCGCAATACTGGGGCTGGCAACGGCAAAGCGCGGTGCTTAGTGTGCAAGCCGCCGTGGAAAATGCTTTAAGTCGCGTGGCGGCTGAGCCTATACGCGTATTTTGTGCGGGCCGTACCGATAGGGGGGTGCATGCAACCACACAACTCATTCATTTTGATACCAATAGCAGGCGATCTGAGCGCGCGTGGATAGTAGGTGGTAATAGTTATTTGCCTAAAGATATACGCTTGCATTGGGTGCAAGAAGTACCCGCAGATTTTCATGCGCGTTTTAGTGCTTACAGTCGCCGTTATTGTTATGTGTTGCAAGTGAACCCTATCTCACCTGCTATTTTAGCACCTTATGTGAGTTGGCGTTATGGTGTAGATTTGGATGTAGTCGCAATGGCACAGGCTGCTGCCTTGTTATTAGGGCAGCACGATTTTTCGTCGTTCAGAGCCGCTGAATGTCAAGCTAAAACGCCTATACGTACTGTCAGCACGTGTGGTTTATATAAGCAAGATAAATTCTTTGTATTCGAAATAGAAGCCGATGGTTTTTTACACCACATGGTGCGCAATATCATGGGTGTATTAATAGACATAGGCTTAAGCAAGCAACCCGTGAGCTGGATGAGCGAGGTATTAACCGCTTGTGATAGGCGCTTTGCCGCCATGACAGCTCCTGCTAATGGTCTTTACTTGACGCATATAGGCTACCCACAACGATTTGCTTTGCCGGTGACTTTGCGTAAGCCAATATTTTTGAATTAAGGTCTAGTTTTTTTATTAACGCGAATTCTGGATAAGAATTTCCCCAATAAAAAGCCCCAGTTTTGATCATTTTTACAACAAAAATAGCCATTAAAATGAGAACCTTAGGCAATTTTATGGGATAGCGGGGCTTTTTAGCCTCATTGCTTTCTATTTAAACCTAAAAAATTCCTTATCCAGAATTCGCGTTATTAACTTATTGATAAACAGGTGCATCTGGTGATTAAGTACTTTTAAAGGAGACTGCTTGGGTAGAGTACAATGTTCAATAGAATCTACTGCTTCGCTGGCTAATAATTCCCGGTAATGACCTTTGTGGCCTGCTTGGCCGCCACTTTGTTTACCGCTTGGTTTGCGCCCATTTTTCTCTTTTTTCTTTTTAATATCTTTTGAGGGTGGTATGGATGAGTTCGACGAGTTACTATTCAAGCGTTCCCTTAAATCCCTATTTTCAGCTGCTAACTTCTCTACTTGTTTTGATAAATCTGATAAGCCACTTGCAGTAGCCGTATTATTTGGTGACATTCTTCTATTGTCTCTGGTAGCTTTTCCATATTTCCCTTACCATGCCCGTACAACTCTTATACAACATCCTACCAGATCTTTTTCAAAAACGGAAGCGGGGCTGAGCTGTTACCATTTTTTTAGCCTCATTAAAACACCCTATCCTCCTTTTACACGGATGCAAAAGGAGAGTATAGAGGATATCCGCCGAGCCCATATGAAGGGTGGATCGCAAAAAGCCGCGCAGATGACGGCCGCTTTTATCAAACTGAGGTATTGACCCTTATGTGTGTTTTCGCGAGTGTATTTTTACAACGGCTATAAATTTGTACAAAAAGAGGTCGCACTGATCTTTGCGCTTTGGCTCATTTTGGCGTAAACTAGCGCATTCTCTATAATACTTGCAATCCGGTGCATAAAGGAGCGCTAACCTTGAACGACATGCTGAAAAATTTAATTATTTGGTCGATTATCGTCATTATATTGGCCTCCGTTTTTAGTAATTTTGGTCCCAAAACCGAGCCTACTACCCAGGTATCCTTTAGCCAATTTTTAGATAGGGCAGACAAAAATGATCTGACTTCAGCCGTATTTACGGAAGGCCAAATCATAGGTGTTACCAAATCCAATCAACAAATTTACACCATTATTCCTACGGGGCCGCAAGAATTGGTGCGCGATTTATTGCGCAAGGGCGTTGATGTCAAAGGAAAATTGCCGGAAAGCCAACCGCTGTTGATGCGTATCTTCATTAATTGGTTCCCCTTATTGCTGTTTATCGGTATTTGGATTTTCTTCTTGCGACAAATGCAAGGCGGCGGCGGTGCTGGCCGTGGTGCGATGTCCTTTGGCCGTAGCCGCGCGCGTTTGCTATCGGAAGATCAGGTTAAGGTCACCTTTGCCGATGTGGCCGGTGCCGATGAAGCCAAGCAAGAAGTATCCGAATTGGTAGACTTTCTACGCGATCCCGGTAAATTTCAGCGTTTAGGCGGCCGTATTCCGCGCGGTGTGTTGATGGTAGGCCCTCCGGGGACGGGTAAAACCTTATTGGCACGTGCTGTAGCGGGCGAAGCTAAAGTGCCTTTCTTTACTATTTCTGGTTCCGACTTTGTGGAAATGTTTGTAGGCGTGGGTGCATCGCGAGTGCGTGATATGTTCGAACAAGCCAAGAAGAGCTCGCCTTGTATTATTTTCATCGATGAAATCGATGCCGTAGGTCGACACAGAGGTGCGGGCCTAGGAGGGGGTCATGATGAACGCGAACAAACTTTGAATCAATTATTGGTGGAAATGGATGGCTTCGAGGGCAATGAAGGCGTAATCGTCGTTGCCGCAACCAACCGTCCCGATGTGTTAGATCCGGCCTTATTGCGTCCAGGCCGTTTTGACCGTCAAGTGGTGGTCCCTTTGCCCGATGTACGCGGTCGCGAGCAAATATTGAATGTGCATTTACGTAAAGTGCCTTTGGCAGAAGATGTTAAACCCGGCGTAATTGCCCGCGGTACGCCCGGTTTTTCCGGTGCGGATCTCGCCAACTTGGTGAATGAGGCCGCCTTGTCCGCTGCTAAGGCCAATAAGCGCCTGGTGGAAATGAATGAATTAGAATATGCCAAAGATAAGATTTTAATGGGCGCTGAGCGCCATTCCATGGTCATGAGTACCGAAGAAAAGAAGTTAACCGCTTATCACGAGTCGGGTCATGCCATCGTTGGCTTGAGCGTGCCGGATCACGATCCAGTGTATAAAGTGACTATCATTCCACGCGGCAGGGCTTTGGGTGTTACCATGTTTTTGCCGGAACAAGATCGTTACAGCCATTCCAAACAACGGTTGCTAAGCCAATTGTGCAGTTTATTTGGTGGCCGTATCGCCGAAGAGATTATTTTTGGTGAATTGGGCGTAACCACGGGCGCTTCAAACGATATGGAACGTGCTACGCAAATCGCGCGCAGCATGGTGACGAAGTGGGGTTTTTCTGCCAAATTGGGGCCTATTGTATTTGGTGAAGACCAAGGCGAAGTTTTCTTGGGTCGTTCAATGACCCGCACCCAAGACATCTCTGAAGGCACCGCCGCATTGATCGACGCCGAAGTGAAGATCATCATCGAAGAATCCTATGCGTGTGCGAAGGCTATTCTAGTGGAAAAAACACAAATTCTGCATTTAATGGCTGAAGCCTTAATCAAATACGAAACCATAGACGAAACGCAGTTGAAAGATTTAATGGCAGGCCGTGTACCACAAGCACCTAAGGGTTGGGTTGAATCCGATCTGGGCGGGCCTACGGGTGGCGATGCAGTACAAGTGGCAGCTGCGGCTGGCACGGACGATACAGCAAAGCCTAACACCTATCCTACGGATCCTAAAGAACAAGATGGCTTAGCCTAGGTTTTTTAAGAATGTGGATTTGTGCTCGTTACCATTTAGATTTATCACAACCCGTAGTAATGGGCGTAGTTAATTTGCATCCCGCTTCTTTTGCCAGCGTGAGTTATAGGTCTTCTGTAGATGAAAGCGTAGCACAAGCGCTTAACATGATTGCAGAAGGAGCGGCTATCATCGATTTAGGCGCAGAGCCCACCCATCCCCAGCAGACTACGCCCGTTACAGCCGAAGAAGAATTAGAACGCTTATTACCCGTGTTGCGCGCCTTAGTTCCCCGTGTAGAGGTACCTATTTCTATAGACACTTCGCAGCCTAAAGTGATGCAAGCGGTATTGAGCGAAGGGGCAAGCATTATCAACGACACGCGTGCTTTGGCTTATGAAGGCGCATTGGCAACGGTTGCCACCAGTGATGCGGGCGTGTGTTTAATGCATCAAGGCGATGGCAGCAATATCCAAGCCATCGGCCAATTCTTACGGGAGAGGGCGGAAGCCTGTATCGCTGCAGGTATAGCCAAACCACGCATCGCTTTAGATCCAGGCATAGGTAATGGCCATTTTGGTAAAAGCAGTCCGCAGAATTTAGCCTTGCTTAAACATTTGGAAACACTGTGCGCGGTGGGTTATCCACTACTAGTGGGGGTATCGCGTAAAACGTTTATAGGCGATGTATTGGGTTTGCCGCAAGAAGAACGCTTAGCGGGGTCCTTAGCAGCGATAATAATCGCTTATCAACATGGGGCGCGTATTGTGCGTGTGCATGACGTGGCGCCTACCGTACAAGCCTTAAAAATCATACGAGCTATAGAATTATCATGAAGAAAAAATATTTTGGTACAGACGGTATACGTGCAAGAGTCGGCGCAGCGCCGATGACGGTAGAATGGTTGTCGTCTTTAGGGCGGGCCGTAGGGAGCGTGATACAAAATCAGGGTAAACCCATTGTCATTGGCTTAGATACCCGCGAATCCAGCGTGCTGCTCGGTGATGCTTTTGCTGCGGGCTTGGTGGCACAGGGCCATCATGTTATTTTAGCAGGCGTATTGCCTACGCCTGCGATCGCTTTTTTGTGTAGACACAACGATTTTCAATTGGGCGCTGTGATCAGCGCTTCGCACAATCCCTATCATGATAATGGCATTAAGTTTTTTTGCAGCGATGGTTTTAAATTAAGCGACGAGGCTGAAGCGGCCATAGAAAAAGCCGTAGACCATATTGCAACCCTGCCTTTAGCGGCGACCATGGGGAAAATAGAGTCTGATCATAGCTTAGCGCACACCTATGAGCAGTATTGCCAAACGTTTTTTCCACCACAAGCTTTGGCGGGATTAGAGTTAGTGTTAGATTGTGCCCATGGCGCCACCTATAGGCTGGCACCAGCGTTATTCGGCGATTTGGGCGCTACGGTGCACAGTTTGCATATTACGCCTGACGGACGCAACATCAATGCTGCTTGTGGCCCTACCGATTTACGTGTTTTGCAACAAGCGGTTAAAGAGAATAAAGCGCATTTGGGTATTGCTTTTGATGGTGACGGCGATCGCGTCATGATGGTGGATGGCGATGGCGGGATAGTCGATGGCGATGAGTTATTGTGGATCTTAGCCGCGCATCAACTCGCAGAGCATAAAGAATTGCCCGGGGTAGTGGGTACTTTGATGAGTAATTTAGGCTTAGTCGAAGCCTTAGCCGAAAATAACATTCCTTTTTATCGTGCCAATGTAGGCGATCGCTATGTTTTAGAAGCCTTGCGGAAGCGCAATTGGTTTTTGGGCGGCGAATCTTCGGGGCATTTATTGCATTTGCAATATGGCACTACGGGCGATGGCCTGGTGTCGGCATTGTTAATTTTACAAGCTATGGTTAAGGCTAAAAAGCCCCTGTCTGAATTGAAAAAGGGTATGGTTAAATATCCGCAGGTCATGATCAACGTGCGCCATGCAGGCGGTAAACCAGATTTAAGTTCGGCTGCTATCAAAGCGGCTGTTACAGACGTAGAGCGGCAATTAGCTGGTCATGGTCGCGTATTATTGCGCGCTTCGGGCACAGAGCCGTTGATACGCGTCATGGTAGAAGGCAAAGACGCTGTGCATACGAAAACACAGGCAGAAACTTTAGCTGCCCAAATTCAGGCGATTTTGGCGGGTGTGTAAGTGGATACCCTAATATGGAACACGGACCATAGGATTATCCGGCGAAAAATAAATTGCTTGATATCTTCAATGCCTTAATCGTTAATCCTGATTTAGAATGGGAACGTTGTAAAAGCGCACCAACATAGTGCCGGTGCAGCCGGTGACGCAGATCAAGCTATAGGCAAATCTGTAGCTGGAAATAGCACTAAAATACACATGGCCATTGATGCCTATGGATTACCTATTCAATTTGATATGACTGGCGGTCAGGTACATGATTGTAAAATTGCACCAGAATTTATTGCACAGTTACTGCTCTCATCCACAATGCGGATAAATAGTGACATATGCGCACTGCATGTGGAGGCGGTTTGGTGACCGCCCCAGTCAGCACGTAGGGTTAAAGCCCCTTCATAATGGCGAGAAACCTATTTCTTGAAACACTTCGGCTCCGGCTCTTCTTCTTCTTTTCCTTCGGTTCGCTTCCGCTTCAATGTAGTGTTAGGATATTGAACAGTAGGCACTGAATGAAATGAATATGGATTGCCTGTGTAAAGATCAGATTCTGGAGCATCTGTCGAGAAAGCAATAGTCGCCTCTAACATTTCCTTTGGCAGCCATTGAAGATAAGAGTCATATTCCGCAGACTCTAAAGTCCATATGTCCTGGAATGTCTTTCTTAATAGCGCTTCCTCTAGCATTTTTTTTATCTTTGAGTAATCGTCTACTAAGTCAGGAAGAGTGTGCTGCATATGCTCAGCTATATCTATTGGCGTTTTTCCCGCATTATTCTTGCAATACACGGCGGCTCCGCGGCGTATTAACAACTCAACTATGCCTTTATGGCAGTTGCGAGCAGCACAGTGTAAAGGCGTGTTACCCAAATTATCTGCCACATGAATATTAACATTAGCCCCACATTCTAGCAAAAGCTTCATCATAGCCAAAGCTCTTTGGGGGTACATATGTCCATCATGTTCCGAATATTCACCATAGATATTCAGAAGCATGTGTAACACCGTTTTACCATGCTTATCCCGTGTGTCAATATGCACTTCTTCTTGCGATAGCCGTTCCAGGACTTCTTTCAGTTCTTGTTTAGCCTCCGCGCTTTTTAATGCTGAATAGGAACGCATCAGCCCCTCTAATACATTTTCCCGAACAATATCCTCCGAAGCGGATCCCTTTGCGTTTAAATAATAATTTAAACTCGCCTTATATCTTCCACCGTCGTCGTATTCTTCGCTGTATTCATCTTCGTCGTTTTCTTCACTACTACTTGCCATAACTCACTCCCAAAATTAACCTTACACTAATCGGCTTTTTTCAAAAAAGCCCATACCCATATTTTTCTTGATAGTGGTGCATTGAGGAACCCTGCTATCTAAATTATAATCAGAAAGGCCGGGGGAATCTAAATAATCCGACCGATCAACCGAATAATAATATAAGTTAGATCCTCTGGGTAATTGGTTTGTCGAAGCGAAAAATGAAGAAATCCGGGCAAAATATTAGCAAATTTGAGGAGAATATCGGGCTATATTTGACGAAAATATTGCTAATATTTGGACCACTTTATTCGTTTTGCAGCCGATAAACCAATTATCCACAGGCCCTAAGGTTTTTGCCATAATCAGTACCATATCGTTATAAACGCGAATTCTGGATAAGGATTTCCCAAGTAAAAAGCTCCAGTTTTGGTCATTTTTATAATAAAAATAGCCATTAAAATAAGGATCTTAGGCAATTTTATAGGATTTACGGGATTTTTTAGCCTCGCTTCTGTATATTAAACCTAAAAATTCCTTATCCAGAATTCGCGTTTTAAATATATTATATATATAAATGCTCCAAAAGCCAATATGTGGCCTAAAACCAATCGCCTACTAACGCTTCCCTCATATCCCTAAATGCAGTATAATAATTTAACTTACTTATTGAGATAAAGGGGGCTTATTATGACAAAAGGACATAAAAAGAGTTATTCTATTCTCGCCATATTGATATTATTCTTGAGCTTAATGGCTTGCCACGCCACACCTACGCGTGAAAGCACGGGCGAGTATATAGATGATAGCGCCATTACCACTAAGGTAAAAACGGCGTTATTGGCCGATAAAGAAGTTTCTAGCGGTAGCATCAGCGTTGAAACCTTTAAGGGAGCGGTGCAACTTAGCGGTTTTGTGGCCAATCAAGCCCAAGTTATCCATGCAGGCGAAGTGGCCCGTCAGGTCGATGGGGTTAAGGCCGTGCACAATAACTTGATTATAAAAGCGCAGTAAAGAAGGCCATATCTTTAATATACCCTAATAGGGTACTTTTGTACACTATTAGGGTATTCGCTATTTAAAATAGACTATATGCCATTAGCACCAAGGTAAAATTGGTCAATGATACGTAATAGTATTTAGGCTGTTCAACCCTTGGCAAAAAAGCAACGGTTATCCTACCATTAGATCAATCGGTAATAGAATCCAGCAGACAGAGAAGAGAATCTCTATTTTTAGCTAGATCCATACCCAAATCTAAACGGAGATCCTCTTTCATCTTCTTTTTCTTTGTCATCTGCTTCTATTTCCTCCGGACTTGAAGGTATAACATAAAAAGGCTCTCTCTGTTCAGGCGGTGTATAGCATAAATCTTCATAATGATGGTTAGAAAAATAATCTGAATCTAAATCAGAGGAAGCATTTTCGCTTTCTTGAAAATGTTCATGTAAATGCCTATCAAATTGAGCCCCTATTGGCGTGAATGGTTTAGCATTATTCCTGACTGGAGGAAACATCGAACAAGGGGATGGTGATGATGAAGAAGATAATACCGAGGAAGATGATGATAACGCTGATGCAAAAGGAAGCGTTTCTGGCACAATAGACAATTCTGCTAATTCAGATTCCGATGAATGTAACGCTCTTGTAAAGCTTGCAGCCCATTGTGCTAATTCTTCACAAAAGCTTTCTTTTGCTTCTATTTTATATAGATCGAAAAATACTGCTTTTTGTTCTTCATCGCCTCTAGGCTCAGGCGATTGAGCCATATAAGCTTCTAAAAGCAAGATCATGGCTTTAATATTACGAGTACGAGCGGCAGTCAGCCAAGGTAGTTCTCCTTTATCATTGAGTGTGGATACTTGTGCACCATATTTCAAAAGAATAGTGACCATTTGTACGCTGAGTCTATTTTCTTGTGCGTCTCTCTCATGCCTTCCCAATATTAATGCTGAATGCAGTGCGGTAGTGCCGTTTGGCTTTGCTTCCAGATCTGCTTTATACTGACACAAAATTTCCACAATAGCAGGGTGTTTATTTGAAATGGCGCATTGTAAAGGCGTTGCGGTTTCTAAACGAAATAGTTTCTTTTTTACGAAAACATTCATTTCAGGGAAAACTTTAACTAAGTCATCAAGCTGTTTCTTTTCATCCTCGGTTAATTCCCGTCTGGGTCCGTCTGGATTCACCTTAGCTTGGAGCAAACATTTAACAATGCCTAAATGGCCTTGTACACAGGCTAGGTGCAAAGGCGTTTCTTGGTTTGAGTTAATGGGTTCTAAGAAAGCTTTGTTCTTTATTAAAAACTGTACTAGCTCTATATTAGCTGTTTTAATGGCAAAATGTAAGGGTGTATTTCCTTTAGCATCACAAGGTTTGTTAATAGTCTCTTTATTTATGTACAGCTCAATACCTTCTAAATTTTCATTTAGAATAAGCCAGGTATAAAGGTTATGCCGTGCACCCTTTCTACATAGTTTTGTGGCAATATTTTTCCATGTTTCATATAAGGCTTGAAATTCACCTGGATCTTCATCTGGATGAGGATATTCTTCTATGAATAATTGAGCTAAATAGAGTAGGGCAGATTGCTTGTTGGCAGTAGAGCCTGCCGTATTTGGATCTTTCAAAAGAGCGGTTACAATGACGGCGCGACCTTTTTTGCAAGCAATATGTAGCAAAGGCGGTTCCGAAGGAACTGCTAAGACTTCCTCATTAAGAAATGAGAAAAACCTAGTTTTGGATTCAACTTTGGGAAATGAAGTCACACAGTCTTTTTGATTTTCAAGCATCCATCCTACTATAATATCTGAGCCTTCTTCTACTGCAGCCCGTAAAAGTTCACGCATTTTTTCTTTTTTTGAATCGTCATCAGATAGTTGTGCTAAGATCATTCTAAAAAGCTCAGCATCATTTAACAATAGCGCATTCTTAGGTTCTAGCGCAAAACCATGGCCAATGAGCCAACGAATGATGGGTTCATAGCGCTCTTTATCTTTGCTATATTTATCCTGAATCAGCTCATCTAATGGATTGATTTCTACTTTTCCAGGCAGGGAGATTGTGTTAACCACACCGCCCTTTTCATATACATAACGAGCAATATCAAAATGTCCGTGTAGGCAGGCAAAAATGACAGAAGTACAACCATTTTCGTTTCGTGAATAGGCTCCCCAAGAAAAATGTTCAATCCCATATCGGACTTCTTCTAAATTGCCATTTTCTATTGCGGAGAAGAAAGGTTCATTATAATGCTGACGTCGTTCCCCTAAAGCCTGAGCTTGTCTAGGGTCAAGATAAATGCGTATACCTCTTATGGGTATGCCTTCCCAGAAAGATTCGTTTTTAAAAGCACGTTTTCCTCTTAAATCTAAGGTATATTTTTGCATTTTAGCACTGACTATAATGTCGTGCATTTTATTGCGAGCCTGATCCAATTCGCTGCGAGCCTGTTCTAATCCGCTGTGGGCTTGTTTTAATTTGCTGGAGTCAGCATATAATTCACTGCTGGCACGTTCTAGTCCACTGCGAGCTTGCTCCAATTCACTTTTTTGAATGAGTTTTTCTACTATCTTCAACTTTAAGTCGAATTTCAAATGGACATAACTTTCTTTTGCTGCTTTTATTAAAATAGATTTTCTATGTTTAGTATTTCTTAATAAATGAGATAATTCTTCGGCTGCGGAGATGTGTTCAGCTGATAGGGTACCTCTGTATATGAGTCCATCCATACCAAAAATAAGATAATCTTTGGTTTTTTGTGTGGAAATGTAAATTTCACCTAGTTCTTTTTGCGCTGCTTCGCGGGATACTTTTTTCTCTAAAAATTCATCCGTTAGCTGAATTCTATAGTGCTTTAATTCACTAAAACATTGGCCCGCTTGTGTGTTTATTTCATCTTCTGACAGAAATTTTTCTATTAGTTTTTCTGCTTCTGGCAAGTTGTCTAGTTCAATTTCAAGTTCTATTCTATAACGGATCCAATCTCGTCGTAGTTTGTTCACAGCCACTTCTAAATTTAAAGGAAGCTCCCATTCTAGAGTATGATTTAGCATAAAATGGATCTGTTTTAAAATTTTGGTGCTTTCTTCCTGGATTTCTTTCTTCTTTTCTGAGCGTATTAGAAGATTTTGAATGGATGATAGCCCCAAATCCAGTAAACGTTCTCTCATCGCTTGAATTTTAATATCTAAATCTTGTGGAAGTGGGTTGTTTTCTTTATTGCTAGGCCTTATAACTAAAAGGTCATTAAATAGTTGCAGCGCTGTGTATAAACTATCTGCAAGAAGGTTCTTCTCTATTTCTTCAAAATAGGTTGTGCATAAATCACATCGAGCGTTATAGATAAGGCTAGTCAATTCATTTTTTAACAGCGCTTCTTCTTTTTCTGAATGTGCAAGCGCTAGATAAATCACGCTTTGTTGTTCCGCTGTTAAGTTATTTAATAGCTCTTTTCCCAAGAGTGGGGCGCTAATATGCAGATTTAGCTCTGCTTCGAGATTGGTTAGACGTTTGCAGCGATTTACAGTAAACTCGAATGTGCTTAAATTTTGAGCTATACCGGAGTTTTTATTGAAAGCACAGGCATCCATTTTTGCTCTGAATGCAGGGAAGCTTTTAGCACGTTCCTCTAGATGCTGTTGCCAGTCTTTATACTGTTCATTTTGTGCAGCTAAAATTAGGTCACTAGAAAGGTCGGCCGCTAGGCTAAACTCTTTTGCTTGTGATAACTGTAGGGCAGAAACCCCCGTTCCTGTAAGCCATGTGCCCGCTAAGCGGCTATGCCTTAGGTTGACATGTTGTAATGGGATGTTTCTGAGATCCAGTTTACGTAAATCAAAACAGTTTAGATCAATGAAAAACTGGGGTTCGGCAGATCCTTCTAGAGGAATAGCACTTTTACGCCAACAAGCAAAATGCTTCTCCATGGTAGCAATATAATTTTGGATCCAATTGCGTTTATTAGGTTGTGTCGCATCTTCAATGAAGTCTTTGAGCATTTTCTTGCAAGACTTTATAAAAGTTTGGCGGGCTTGTTGCAATGCGACTGTTTTTTTCTGATAATTTCCTCCATATTGAATGGATGTCTCAGCTTCTTCCTCCAGATTAAACTCTGTATTGCTTAATAGATGCCAGATGATATCGTATTTAGTTAAGATATCTCTTAGATATGGAAAGATTTCTTTTATGGTTTCATCGTCCAACCGTTCAATTTTATCGACATTAAGCGATAAAATTTTAGAGATCCTTTTTTTTTCTGATTTTTCTAGGTTACTGTTTATCCACTCAACCGCCATAAGATACAATGTACGCTTTTCATTTGAACGAAGAAGGGAACCTCCCACTACATAATGGTTAAGACAAGTTAATTGAGTGAGCACATCAGGAAAAAGTGGAGAACCAACAATATTATCTAAAGTGATTTCTGTAAAAGTAAATTTTTCCTTCATGGGGGATCCTATGTATGAATAAAGCTCATAAAGTGCAGTGTACAACAAAGATTGAGACAGTTCAATACTTATGATAAACTGTGAATGCAGAAAAATGAAGGAGTAAATTATGCCCATCCCCCAAGACGTGGAGTTGTTCGCACAGCATGCAAATACTTTATTAGGGAGTGAATATCAAGGACTGTCTTCAGTATTTTTTGCATTGCAAACGAAAGAGAAACACCCTGTTTTAGAAAAAGAGGGCCATCTTGCTTTAGAGAAGGATGAACATCGTACACATTTAGCAACACTATCTGGCTTGATTCGTACCTATGATTCCTCATTTATTGCAGAGGCAGTGATGGCTGTAGTGAGAGAATGTTTGCCCAGTTATCATTTTCAGTACGAAAGCACACGCGAAGCTTCTATACGTTTGGCTGTGAAAAAAGTAGTCGCAGCCATCGCTACGGTTAGTAAGAGTCATTGGAGCCAGCGCGATTTAGCATTAGAAGAACTCATTGCTATTCAACAAGGTTATGAAGCCATATTATCGACTGGAGTTGAACAAATCCAAACACGTGTTGCGGCAGCTATTTTAGAAGTAGGTTATTTTAGCTTAGATGTTGCTACGGCGCGGCGGTTGTTGTGTATATATGCAGATGGAACAGAGCGCCGCGAAAATGGTACGGGTGCCCACGCTGTGTGTTCAGCCAATGGCGGACATTACAAACCGGACCCTATTGTGGTCATTGGTGGTGAAGGTAGAGCTATTGCACTCATTGACCCCGGAAAAGAATATGCCGCTTCCAGTTTAATTCAATGGCTGGCGGGCAATCAACTGGCCGCGGCGCCTACGGGCTTGTTGAGCATTGAAGCTGTGCCTTTGGACAGAGCAGATGCTTATCGCGCTACGGGTGGCATCGTTCAAGTGGGATTAAGCATTGAAGGGATGTGTCTTAAAAAATTCATATCTTTAAGAGAAGCGCTACGCTTTCTTAAAAGAATAATAGGCGAAGCCGCACTGATTCCTATTTTAGAAGATGCAAAAATAGGTTATAGCGAGTTGTTAGCGCAGGCTAAAGAACATTTCCCTGAAGTTTTTGTTAAAGTACCTGTAACCGAGAGTGAACATGCTGCAATGGCAGCATCTTTTGGTCACTGTTTTGATCGCATTTGTGAAAAAAAAAGCATAGAAGAGTGCTTTGAAGAAATTCAAAAAGCGCATGATCCATTGTTGTCGGAGAGTAAGCGAGCAATTATCTTTAGAGAGGCATATCAAGGATGCGCACATGATTTAAGTGCCCTACAAGTATTGTTAGCTTTAATACGCACTTATCCAGAGCTTATGGTTGGGCAAAGCATTACGTCCAGTGCCGAGGTTTTAAAGATTCTTCCTTCTTTATGTGAGTTATTCCCTAAACTAAGTGCTACTCAAGCAATAGTAGAAATTGAGCGCGTTTTGACGGACTATTTAGATAAAAAAGCAATGAGCGGTTTATGGGTTGGTTTATTATTGAGCCTACCTCAAGATGCTAAATTGGATAATTTTCGTTTGCAACTTATCTACGATAAAGAAGGAAATTTGCAGCAGTGCCGTATAGTCAGTATTGACAGTGACATGAGCCTAGGCATGCCATTTATGCAGGTGATTAAAAAAGAATCTGATACGCCCAGGCTGGGGTTAACGATTAAAAATAGTTTATACTGGCTGCCGGAATTATTAACGCAGTCTATTGATCCCAATGTATGTGCACGCTTACTGGCAAGCTCTGCACGTAGCCAGTGGCTGACTTGGTTATGCCTGGTGGCAAGGCGAAACCAAGAATATGTTGCATGGCAACAGCAAGGAGTACTAAGCCCAAAGCAGCTTCAACGCCTTTTAGTGAGATTACCCGAGAAAACGCTTAAGTTTATTTTAGCACAATGGGAAAAATTACAACTCCTTCTGAGTACGAATTCAGAAATAACCCACGAAGATTTGTTGAAGGCGCTGTATCCCACAGTGGTGGCCGCTTATGATGCGATTGTGCAGGAAACTGAGGCTAAAAAGAAGAACACTACTATTCGCGATTATGAAAAGACGTTGCATCTGGAAACGGTGGCGCATGGTTATTATCTGTTACCCTTTGAACCTCAAAAAGGTATCGCAGAACATGAAGGCGAGATCTGTAAGCTGTATGAACAAGATTTTTTTGGGCAATCTCAAGATATATCCAGGAAAGAAACTATAGAAATTAGCCAATTTGTTTTTAAGATGTTGCGAACAGAGAATTGGGCTAAGCAAGCTGAACCAGAACATTGGTTTTTGCTGCAAGCTTTTAGTTTATTACATAATAGCACATGGCTAGATTGGGCAACAGGCATGCCTCTGGAAGGAATGCAGGCGTTATGGCAACGTTGGCTGGTTGCAGCCATTCGTCAGGGTTCTGTTTTTATCGTTGTGCGTTTATTGAGTTTGGGTGCCAGCGCAGGGATGCCCATGGATGAAACGCTTAAAACGCCACTACACTATTTTTGTGAAATGTATTTATATTACCCTGATCTTGCCACGGTAACCGCCATGGCAGAAGTATTGTTAACTCATCATAGTTGTCAACCCAATGTTTATGATGCTATGGGTAACACACCATTGTTGCAGTGGGCAAAGGTAGAATGTCCTCCGCAGTTAGGGCCTGAACGTAAGGCGATGGCAGAAAGTGTATTAGCAGCATTATGCGTGCATGGTGCAGATATCAATCTTTGCGATGGGAAAACGAGCCGATCACTATTAGATAGAATGGTGCGTAGTGACGATTCTGAAGGGGTGCAACGGGTTAATTCTCAATGGTTCATCATGGCGGTTGCTTATGGAGCAAAAGAATGTCGTAATATGCCAGAAGTGCTGGAATGGTGCGATACACATCTTAATGCATCTCAAAAGCAAGGTGTCTTTAAACGTCTAAAACAAAGTTCAATCACCTGGAGGTGGTGGTTGGTGCTACCTCAATGGCAGCAACCAGAAGGAGGTAGGCCAGTGCAAGGGGTGAGTTCGGGGTTATTTTCATTGCCTACAGCACTGTGGAAAGTATGGGAACAAACGGCTTTTGATTTGCCACTAGCCAAAATAGACGATATTGTAGCAGAATCCCCCGTGACCTTAACCGCAGTAAAGGAAAAACATGGCAGGCGCCCTGTAAAAGCAGTGCAATATGGTGAAGTTCAGCTCCATATTAAGTCACGCCCAGAGATACCTGCGATAGAGTTTGCGGTGGCTGTATTATTAAATAGGCTATTTGGCGATTTGGTAGCACCTAGTGATTGCCTAGCCATTACCGATAATAAGAAACAAGTACATGCGGCTCTTTTTTCGCAAACAGCGATGGGTACGGTGCTAAGCGAGGTTCTAGAAAATCCAGAAAGAAATATTGCTTTTTATGAACACTTAGATAAACGTCACACCTCAGCACAAATTTTAGGCGCTATGATTATTCATCCGGAGGATGGTAAAGCGGATAATCATGTGTTGATGGAGTATGTTTCAGCCAAGGGTTCAGAAGCCAATCGTATCATTGCCATAGACAACGATCATGCCTTTGTAAACCCATTGGCACAAGATGGTACTTTGCAAGTTAAAACGATATTGTTTTGCTTAGAATCTATGCGTGAGCCGGTGCATCCAGTCTGGCGTGATCGTATCATTGGCTTATCTGTGGAGCAGTTTTTACAAGAATGGTCTAAAGAGGTAGAAGAGTATCAAATACAAGCGCATCGCATTTTTGATAAGAAAATACGAGGTCGTTTGCAAGATGTAGGCGCTATAAATCTTGCCAAAGGATTTTTTGGTTCTAAAGATGCAGAATTACCCGTGATGATAACATTCCCCTTAGATGAAGCGGCAGTAATTGCATTATGGGAGCGTTTTACGCAATTACAAGCTATACTACGTCATACACCGACGATCACGCATTTAGCGCTATTAAAGAAATTAAGCCCCGCTCTTGGGAAATTATACGGTAAAGCTTTTGATGAACTCCCCTTACGTACTCAAACGGGGGTGCGATTTAACTCTTTGAGTGCCAAGTCATATGGAAAAGAAGGCGAAATAGGTAGTACCACAAAAGCGGTACAACAAGCGCTGAGCTTATCGGAGAAGCAAAAAAAAGCGCTTGATGAGCAAGATGAAAATAAGTTATTTACGCCTGCCGATGCATTAAGAATTTTTACTCAATTTTCCACCGAAAATGAACAAAAAGGCAGCATACTAAAACAGTTGTATGCTGAAGGATACAGCAAAGCATTTTTGAATCTTCAATCTAAAACATTGCAAATGCAAATTATAGATGAGCTGAATTTTAGACGCTATGTGCAGAAAGCAGGCGGTATAAATTCAAACCAATGGGATATAGAAAAACAAGAGAAAGTATTGCGTTGTATTGCAGACGCGAAAATTTCGTTTACACGTTTGGCTATAATGCATTGTGCTGCGCTGACAGACAGTCACTTAGCAGCAATATTAAGACATTCAGAGGGGCTGGCTTATTTAAAGTTAGTGAATTGTCCTAATTTAAGCAATGGTTTTTTTAAAAAGGTGTTGGATGAATACGGTAGAAATTTAATTGCCTTGACCATTATGCAATGCCATGGGTTAACTGAGAGTGATTGGGGATTCTTTGAGCCTACTTTTGCGGATTTGGAATTGGTGCGTATTGAAGATAATCTGCAGCTCGAAAGAATAAGTTTGCGCGCACCGCACTTAAAGCGTTTAAAGATGGATAAGAATCCACAGCTCGTCAGCTATATCATTGATGAGGATGAGCTACTGCAAAGGGATACGTTGGGACGGACGCTTTTATTACGGGCAGCAGAGAATGGAGATATTAAGAAGCTGGATTATTTATTATTACGTTATTCGAGGCTGTTTTCGCTGTCTGAAAAAGATAATGAGGGTAATACAGCTCTCTTGGTGGCAGTGGAAGGTGGGCAGATTCAAATGGTAAAACATTTATTATCGTGCTACCATAAATTTTTCAGTTTGGCAGAAAAGAATAATAATGGATATACG
>JAJXVQ010000001.1 GCA_021782065.1 Pseudomonadota bacterium | reverse complement strand
CATAATCCAAATATGCTATAATACGAGATTAAATGATGGATAGACACTGTAAAATTTGGATTACAGGGAGGGCGTCATTTTAGATTGATTCTAAGTTTTGGCGAAGTCAAAACTTATTACTCTCAAGCTCTTAAGATGGTCATAGAGAATTGTGTTATCGCGTCCAGTGGATATATGAAATTTCCGATGAGCCCTTTGTATAACTGATGTGTTAAATAAGTAGAATCTGCTGCAGCAAGACTGCCGATAGTAAAAACGGCTATGTTGCTTCCATAACCCAAGATCTTTGATAAAAAGCGAGAGTCTCTTTTTTCTAAAATGTTGGGGGATGCGCATTTTAACTGGTTATAAATGAATTCAAAGGTTTCTTTTGAATGGGGTGCAGACAGCATTGCCAAGGGAATAAAAGCAGAGGCGGAAAATGTACTCGCAATTACTACTCGGCCAGCAACATTGCTAATTTTTAAAAAATTAACCACTTGTATCCCGAAGTTGAACCCTAAAACGCCACTAAAAGCAAAAGAAAGAGTGCCGCTTATAGCCCCCATTAGTCCAATAATTTTCTGATCCAAGGGCTTTGTTGGGGTATGCAAAATATTGTTCCTCAACCAATCCAATAGCGCTTGATTGTCTTCCGGGGCGAAAATAATTTGATACTCGCTTTGCCTGGGTGTTAATACTTCTACACTTTCATTTTCACCTAACATATTTATCCCTTCTATTTAAACTGTGCTTGTGCATGCCAAAAGTAAAGGCAAAACTACTTTAATTGGTTATAAAGCTAACAAAATTTGTATGGTAAAGCTCTATTTGGCAATAATACCCACTAATTAATTCACGTGTCAACATATTTTCAAGTAAATATAATTTTTTTATGTTAAAAGTTAACTTGAGAATATAAAATACGATTATAGAGAATAAAAAATAATTCTCAGGAGAATTTCGGTATATTATTTACCTTGCGTTTATTTTTTTGCTGTGTGTGAAGCCAAAAGAGAAAGGCGCAATAAAAACCATGCCGTTCGGACAGTTATAATCAGCATAGTAGAGATCCCTCTTGGATCTATGCTTTGGACAGCGACGTTCTAAGGGTTAAAATACAATGTTTATTATCTCCAGACGGAAAACGGCTGAATAATCTCTACGTCCGGAAACAATTGCAAGACATCCTCAGTACTGTCTTCTAAAAAGAGCAATTTCAAATTAGGCCCCGCATCTTGAGTAAAATAAACAGGCATATTATCCTCGCGTAATCGCCGCACTTGCTGTATCCACGCCGCAGTTTTTGTATTGCTATAGCAAATCGCAGGAGTTGCCTTTAACAGGGTGGCATGCATGGCGATTGCGTTGCGTTCACTGGCTTGCCCTAAAGCGGCAAAATCTTTTTCAGCCAATGCGTTTTTTACCATCGTTAGATCGGTGGTGACTTGTTCTGGCCATAGAGAATAAAGAGGGGAGGTTTGTTTGGTAATGGCCATCGCCTCTCGTGACGATATACTCTTTTTATCGCTAGAGGCTAATAATAATCCTATACGCAATTGGGGCCAAACAATATTTAACGGCACCCCTAAACTATCCATACCATCGTCGCGTGAGCCGTGTTGCCACTCTACAAAGCCATGCCATAAGGATCTACAGGCGCTGCCGCTACCCAAACGCGCCAGTAGAGACAATTCACTGCAACTTAATTGCCAACCATATAATGCATTCAAGCCTTTTATCACCGAGGCAAAGCCACTGGCCGATGAGGCTAATCCGGCTGCAATGGGAATCGTGCTGTTAATATCAATCTTTAAACGAGGTTCACTTTTATGACGAAATAAGTTGATAAAAGAGAATAAGCGTTGATAAAAATCATGTTGTTTCTCTATCGCTAGGCCATTCAGTTTTAAGTGATCTGTTTTTTCATCTATAGCTTCAAAGGCAAAATGACTGCCTTTCTGTGCCAGACTAATGGATAAGCTAGGTGTCATTGGTAAATTCAATATGCTGTCTCTTTTCCCCCAATATTTGCACAAAGCAATATTGGCGGGAGCATAAACAGCGCCTTTTTCTTGCCGTACAAGGTTTGCTTTCCCCGCTAGAATGGTAGCGATGATTTCTTCTTTACTGTACAAGACTTACTCCCGTGGTGTTGATCGTTAAGGGCATATAGCGCGCCTTAGGGTGCAACGCTGTTATTTCTTCATTGCTAATCTCTTGCCACTTGCCGCCTAAAGCTAATAAACAATCTCCTAGACCGGAACCAGAAATTTTTACAGCTTCTACGGCAACGCGCTCTCTTAACCAATGCCTTAAACGATCCGTGTGCGCATCACTGACTTGTAAAGCGTGCTGCAAGCCCTGATGTATCTCCATGCAGTGTGCTAATAAGGCTATATCGTCACGTTGCCAAGCATGACATGCTAATTCTACCGTTTTGCCTATGGCATCATAAATAGAATCCAAAATACTTTCAGAACCTTTAAAAGATTCTTGCACTCGTTGTAATACCGTAGCAGTTGGTGTTTTATAACCGGAATAGAATAAATGTAGATCGGAACGTGGCGCTAAGGCTAAAGCTTTTTCTGTTCTGGGCGTATAATACAATACGCCACCGTGTAAGCTTGCTAGTGCATCCATGCCGGAGCCCCGACCTTGTACGTCACGGATCGCCTCTCGTGCATTCCGCCAAACATCCATTTTAATCTGAAAAAGTGTATCTAAAGCGCTCAACAGTGCAACGGTGATGGCGGCTGAACTGCCTAAGCCTAAATTCGGATCTATAGTAGAAGCTATGCGGATGGTTAAACCCTGTGTTATTTTTTGGTGTTGCTGTATTAAGCAGGCCAACACAAAATTATAGGGTTTAGCGATGGTGAGTTCTTTTAAATGTGTAGTATAAGGGGAAAAAGTATTGGAGTTAATCTCAATAATATCATCGGCCCGCTTTTCCAAAGTTACGGTGATGTATTGGTCTATCGCGGCTACCATAGCGGGTTTGCCTGTTAATACGGCATGTTCGCCGAACAGCATAACGCTGCCGGGTGCGCGTACTTTAATCCAATCGCAGGCCATGAATATCTCCTCCGACTTTTTCAACAGTATAACCAAAATCTTGACACAACGGGGTAGGGTCATCTGAACTAGCAATCAACACGATTCCAGCTTTCTCGCCGTTAATACTGCCCGCGCCACAAATTTTTGCGGCTAAGCCATTATTTTCTAAATGGCTTATAAAGGTTTGTACGGGTGTGGGGACTACACCTAAGGCCACCAATAATTGGTGATTGGCGCGTAGCGCTATTTGAAAATCATTAAAGTTACTTTGTTCTATGGCGATTTTAATGGTTCTGGTAACGGCACCCATTTCTGCAGCGAGGTCAGTTGTTTCAAATAATTTCTGCGTGTGCATAACGCACTCCCCGGTAGAGCTGTCTGGACTACCGGTGTTAACGATGTATAAAGTCCATTCTGGGAGCTTTAAAGGATTAAATTGTCCATTATGATATTCTAAGGCACCGCCTTGTAGCGACACGCGTAGATCTAAACCACTAGAATAACCATGTTGTAGGTTTTCTGCTTCCAAAGCCAGTTGAAACAAATGTTCTTTATCGATTTCTTCTTTAAAATGGTGGGCTAAGGCGAACTTAACGGCTAAGATCATCGCTGCTGAGGACCCCATGCCACAACCCATGGGAATAGTCGACTCTGTTTTTAGATGTATACCATCATCGGAGAAACGATTGAAGCGTTCTAGAAAATTACTTAAAACAAAATGAGACAATTCATGCGGCAGCTTCAATACATCTTTGATACCTCGCTCGCCGCGTAAAAATAAGTGGTAATCTGCAGATAGTCTGGATTTTAGTCGGCGCAAAGCCTTGACTGTCGTGTCTCTGTGATGTTTTAAGTTTAATAAATCAAATACTATTATGGCTGGAGTGCTGTGAGGGATTACCGATGCTCTAGCATAACGGTTTACGGCTATGGCCAAAGCGGGTTGACCACAGACTACGGCATGCTCACCAGATAAAATAATCTTTCCTGGAGCAATCGCGGTCATCATGACGTTGTGGTAGACTCTGATGTATTTGGCGCCTGGCGTTCGAAAGTAGTGTGCGCACGCATCAATTCACCCGGATTAGTTTGTGAGGCTAATAAAGAAATTTCACCACATAAAACAGTTGCCGCAATAATAGCTGCCAAACGGCGTGTATTATCGCCTAGAGGGCGGGGCTCGTTGCAACCCAGTAATTGTAAATTTTTCTGTACAAAAGGATATTGTTTGCCATTGCCTACCGTACCTACAATAATATTGGGCAATGTCACCGAGAAATAAAGCGCATCATTGCGTACTTCGGCAAAAACCATGCCTTGCGAGCCTTCGACTATGTTGGCCACGTCTTGCCCTAGCGCTAGATAAAAAGCAAACAGCAAATTAGCAAAATGGGCATTGGCCGAGCGTATACCGCCTGCTAATAAAGTTCCTAGTAAATTCTTTTTTATATTGAGGTCGACGATTTTTTCTGGCGTGGTTTTTAAAGTCGCTAAGCAAATATCACGCGGGATTAATAATTCAGCGACTACATAACGGCCTCTACCCAAAATACCATTGACGGCGGTTGCCTTTTTATCGGTGCAGTAATTTCCGGAAATGGAGACATAGCGCAAAAAAGAATATTGGGCTAATAACCACGCCATGATTTCATCTGCGGCTTGAGTCACCATATTATGGCCAGCGGCATCGCCGGTGGAAAACTCTAAACGCAAATACAACAGATTGCCGACAATTTGCGTATGGCTGTCGATGAGCTGGGCAAAACGACTGCTACGGGCCACTTGCAGTTGCAATTCGGCTTGGCGGGTTTTAACGGCTACACTGACTTCATGGCAGCGCGCCGCATTAGGGGCTTCTAATAGAATGGAACGGGTCATACGTTCATCGATGATGGTGGTCAAAATGCCACCACATTGGCGCGATAATTTAGCACCACGGTTCGTTGAGGGCCATAGGGGCAGTTCATAGGTGGCTAAAGGGACCATAACCTCATCGTCCACCACTGGCCCTATGAGTTTAACGGGTCCTATAGTGTGCATAGGAACCTGTGCAGTGCGTTGTTCCATACCTTTCCCCCAGTACAATAAATTGTTAAAAAATAGGCCACAATTCTATCATTTTTTATTGGGGACGGGAAGATTCTCTCTAAAGTAAGTATTGAGCAACTATTACACATAAATAATAGGTTTATATGCCCACTTTTTATCAAAAGTGGGCTATACTATGGGAATTGGCGGAGCAAAAATACATTTAGGAATGCAGGCAACCTTATGGCAACACTCAACCTACCTTTCCAGCACCATATCTTACTGATAGAAGATGATAATGTCTCTTTATTTGCTGCTTCCGAAATACTTTCGCGCCTAACGGCCATGGTTGATATGGCAAGGGATGTAGAAGAAGCCATTGAACAATTGAATTCGACGGCTTATGATGTGGTCATCTCAGACATCAATTTACCCGACGGTACTGGGATGGATATTATTCGACACGCTTACACCGATGCTGAGTCTAAAAACAAAACGACCCCTTTCGTTGCCTTGACGGCACATCAGGATAAAAAGAAGCATCAAGAAATATTAAACAGTGGTTTTATTGACGTGGTAATTAAACCGTTGAGCCTGGCTCAAGCGTATTTATTTTTAGAACGTTGTGCCTTGAGTCACGACGAGCTAGCTCTCGCCGATTTAGCCATTATAGATCTCAATTTGGGAATGAAACGTATGAGTGCCGGAAACGATGAGAAAGTTGTTATCGCAATTGGTATGTTAGTCGACTCCTTAAAAGAAGATATTATTGAGTTAAAGCGATTGCAAGCAAGTAACCATATTCGCGGCATACGAGAAATTTTACATAAAATCAAGGGTGGATTAGACTATAGTGGTGTCCCACGGTTACAAAGGTGCGTTGCTCTTTTATTTGCTAAGATCAATGAAGAAGCAGAGTTCAGCACACTGCAGCCATTATTTGATGCTGTTTATGCACAAGTGGCGTTGCTGACAAAAACATATCAAGATCTCGTAATGGGTAGAAGAGCTAATTGATTTGAATACCAATCCGTGCTACCTTAGCACCATTTTAAATTCTATAAAGAGGCTATTTTGACATCCAATTTATCTAGAGTCATTTTAGTGGACGAAAATGACCATGCTATTGGCACGGCCGATAAGATGTCAGCACATATTGATGGTTTACGCCATCGCGCTTTTTCTGTTTTTATTGTCAATCGTACCATCCATGGCTGGGAAATTCTATTACAACAACGTGCCTGGAACAAATATCATTCGCAGGGATTGTGGACCAATACGTGTTGTAGCCACCCTAGCCCAGGAGTAGACATTATCTCTGCCGCAGAACGTAGACTGCAAGAAGAATTTGGTTTTACACTGCCATTGCAATCGGTAGGTGTGTTTCACTATATTGCTCGCCTCAAGGAAAAACTAATAGAAAATGAAGTAGATCATGTTTTAATTGGCTACGGTAAACCAGCTGTGATTCAACCCAACGTGGAAGAAATCGTAGATTATCATTGGTGCAATTTACAGGAATTAAAAATAGCCCTGCAAAAAAATCCAGAACAATACACCGCTTGGTTGCAACAAGCGCTGGATCTGGTTGAGCCTGCTTTACAGGTAAAATAAATGAAAATAAAAATATAAGGACTCTTCCCCCCGCTCCCTAACGGTCACGGTTCGGAAAATCGCGGCTCGGTTCATTAGTTTGTAACCATGCCACACATCATCGTGGCCAATGCAGTGCGGGATTAACGGGATTGTGAGGAAAATAGGCTTCCCCGGTTATGGATTTAGTATTTTATCTACGCCAATGCAAAGATGCTATGAATTCTAAAAACTTCCGTACGTTAGAATAGTTTCCTAATCGCTGTTTTTTTCCTTTTAACTCAAAATACCTTCAAAAAAAGCAAGAAATAGATTGACAAAGAAGAAATTTTGGCTCAAAATATAGTTTAAACATATTTAAATTAAATTCACAAACATAAGTGTGGCAAAGGTAAACAGCGCCAACGAAAGAGAAGATTAATATGAATCTAAGGAGTACGAACATGAGTAGCCATTTGAATGAAAAGAGAATTAACGACCACTACAGCAACGATTGGGTGTTGCCTATAGACAGTTATAATCAAAGTATCGATCGTAATTTAGTACCATTTACCTCAAAATATTCACCTGAACTGTGGGATAAAAGAAACTTTATTAATGAACATGTCGATATAAAACCATATCCTTATAGAGAAAACGTGCATACGATCGGTTCGGTAGAAGAGCAATTAAAGCAGCAACGCGAGGGAAATGTGGGAACAGTGCGCCCCATTATTCACTATGTTGCCGTATTAAAAGAATTACGTAAAAAATCGCAAAGCATCGCCTCTTTTCACGATGAAATCAGCTTTACACATTGGGCTAAAGATAAGCTGAATGAACTGGGTACACGCTTGGGATTACCAAAACATCATTTTAGTATAGATACTAGCGGCGAGCCGTTGTTGATCAAAGAACACTTAGGCGAACATGTTATTTCACCCACGCACTTTGAAAACGGTGCCTATTTAAGCCATCCCCATCCCGATCATCAGCTCGATAGAGAGGCGAAAGACATTCCACAAATTAATATTGGCCGGTATGTGCGCTTTGGAAGGAATGCTTCCGTTAATGCCGGGGGAAATATTACCATAGGAGATGGTGCGTGGTTATCTCCAGGCAGCTGTTTATTGCGTCAAGATCATGACCCTTATGGTAGACCTTCCATTGCCGCTAGAACGGTAGCGATGACACGGCAGCCACCTATACGACTGGCAGAGTTTTCTTGGATAGGACGTGAGGCGATGGTGGGTTGGGATGCAGACTACATAGGTAAGTTTTCTATTGTGGCAACTAGAAGTTTTTTAAACTCATGGGTAGGCGATTATTCTATTACGGGTTCTTATGGCAAAATCATTCAATATATGCCCTATAAAGCGGCATTAATAGAAGCTCTACAACCCTCATTGGAAGACATCTTGAAAATAAGCAATTGGGAGCAGGTCAATCATCGCTGGTTGATTGCCTATGCCGCACTAGAAGCGGAACAAAAGGGTCTACTTAGCGGAGTTTCTGACAAATTAAAAGAATTGCTGGCATTATTGCCTACAAAAAGAAGTAAAGTGTTGGATATGCACCCAGAAAATGGTGAGTTGCTTAGTTTAGCGGCATCAAAAAACATATTGGCTGATGGCGTGTTTGTAGCAGAAAAAGCAGTTGCTACCATTTTACAGCGCATTCAAAATACGGGTAATTACACGGTTAGATTAAAAACGGCTGATCCATGGGGGTATAATCTAACGCTTCCGCTAGCAAGTTCTGTAATCAATATTTTTACAGGTAAATCTTCTGGTTACGATCTGGTCGTGAATAATAATGTTAAGAAAATATCTACACATGAATTTCGGTTGCTGTTGTCCGAGGCGGTTAGAGTTTCCAATAAAAATGCTAAGATTTTCTTTAGTACGAAAACGTCTTATGATTACAGTGAACTCATTGCATATTCTAAACAGATTCCGTTATCGTTGCACGATCATGGGGTAGATAAGAAGACGAAACAACATTACGTAGTGTTCTCAAAAGTTTAAGGAGTATTATTTTGGCTTTTCTACTACTAACGCTTGCCGCTGCTTTCTGGGGCGGCAATTATATTGTTGGGCATATTATGGTTGGCGAGTTATCGCCAATCATATTGTCCGAGTTACGCTGGTTACTGACGGCTATGTTGTTGCTTGCTTTGTATCACAAGCCATTACGTAACGACTGGCCTAAGATCAAAGCCTCATTTTGGACACTCTTTTTTTTAGCAGTATGTGGCCAAGTATTGTTTCCGCTGAACCTTTACATCAGCTTACAATACACCACCCCGTTGAATGCGGCCATTTACTTATCTACTACGCCTATATTGGTGCTGGGTATTAGTAAGCTGTTTTTTAACGATTATATCTCTAGAGCTAACATTATTGGGGTAATACTTAGTTTAATAGGTGTGGTTTATCTGATCTTACAAGGTAATCTATACGATATAGGGAATTTGGCGCACCTAAACAAAGGGGATTTGTGGGCTATAGGCTCGGCTGCAAGTTGGGGGCTGTATTGTGCTTTCTTACGTAAGAAAGACAAAAACATTTCTGGTACGGTGTTTGTAACCATATCCTCTATGATAGGTGCAATTGTCCTAGTTCCTTTCACTCTGTACATACTATTTACAGCTAAAAGTAGTTTTGATGCCATAACTATTAATCTATCCTTATTTATTGGATTGTTATATTTAGTCATATGTCCATCGTGGCTAGCTTATCTTTTTTGGAGCAAAGGAATTGCTAAAGTAGGTGCCGTGAAGGGTGAGATTTACACGCATCTGGTTCCTTTCTTTGGCGGCTTTTTCAGTATATTGTTTCTGGACGATACATTACAGGCCTATCATTTAGTTAGTTTGGTATTCATTGTTGCAGGTATTTACTTATGCAGTAGGCATGAAAAAAAACGATGAACATAGTAGAATTCCTCTATAAAAACAAAACTTTCCTGGGTTATATCGATCTTAAAAATTCAGCTATAATCCATGTTTTTCAAACGCAAGCCAAATTTTGCGCTATACTACAAGAATGTTTCAGAAGAAATGACAATGTACTGGAAACATTACATTCTTTGCCTAGAAAATTATTTTTCTTAAACGATGTAGATGAACCATTAACCTGGTTGGTGCCAGCCTTATTAGAATCATTAACTGCGGTGCATGTGTTTGGTTTTGGCTATACGCATAAAACTAGGGCCGTGAGCGACTCACAATCTACACTTCCGGAGCGGTTTTATAAAGGGGATGGTTCCACCCTGTTTGCTCATAATACGCGTATTACTATGCCCAAAAATGCACACAGCGTAGGCGAAGAAGCTGAACTGGTAGCCTTTTATTTTATAGGAGCAGAGGGCTACCCTTACCTTATAGGATATGCACTGGGTAACGACCTATCCGATCCGCTCATGCGCAGACAGAATACAAATCAATTTTCGGCATCCAAACTGCGGCCATCGTCCATAGGCCCTGAATTGTGCTTAGGTGCTTTACCTAGCGTTGTTAAAGGTCGTGTTTCTATAAACCGTAATGGCAAATCAGTTTGGAGCGCACTCTATAACACGGGGACGTCACAATTTCTATATAGCATGGAGGCTATCACACAGTTCTTTGTGGAAATAGCGAACCCCATTCCAGGAAATCTATATTATGTTTTTTTAGGCGCGGACAAAAACAGTTTTGCGGATAATTTTACTATTAAAAGCGAAGATACAGTTTGTATAACTGCAGAAACGTTTTCTTTTCCGTTGTCAAATCAGGTTATATTGGGTACAATTCCCTCGGAAGTATCCGCTCCCTAACGATTACGGCTCGGTTATAAAATGATGAACCGCGCCGCGACCGTTAGGGAGCGGAGAGTAGTTACACAACGTCTTAACAAAACAAAAGAAACACAAAATGCTTATTATAGAACTCACTTATCAAAAACCGCTGTCTGAAATAGAAAAGCAAATAACCTTGCATAGAGGTTGGCTAGATCAATATTACGAAAAAGGGCTATTCGTTGCTTCCGGGCCTAAAAATCCGCGCGATGGAGGGATTATCATTGCGCTAATGGATAAAGAAACGGCAACTCAATTGATAGCAGAAGATCCATTCTATAGACACGGTTTGGCAAGTTATAAAATCACAGAATTTGAGCCGGTAAAGCATTGCAAAGAGTTGGCACAGAAGATTTCAGAACAACAAAAAATATAGCCGTTAATTTTTGAGACTATGTTTCTTGGGGCTGAACAACAATCTTAAGCTTGCCATCAATCACTACTGGCTAAAAAAGCCAATAGTGATTGACCAAGATCCTACATCCAAATATACTCTTCGCATGTGATTGTTAGGTGTTGTTGGCTACGCTCATCTTGCAAAAGTCATGTAGAGTACTACATTCCTTTTGCGCTAGAGCTTGCCGTCTACCCTAAAAACCAACTGCTATGAGCGTATCAACAGCACCTAATTGTCGTGAAAAATACGCGTTGCTTGTATGACAGTTCCTAGGATAGATATTTTATCGTCTAAAATATCGCCGTCATGTTCTTGATTGAGCGTGTTCAATCGTTTGACCGGGCCATCTAAAAATAATTGTCTTAATGTTGCTTCATCGGTATTAGGGTAGTGTACCACCACCAAGTCGCCGTCAACGGGTTTGGCATTTAAATCTAGCATTAACAATGTACCCTTAGGAAATCTTGGTTCCATGCTGCTCTTACTGACTAACGAAACTACCTTTTCTGATTTTACGGTTGCAATCTGCCAATCTTCCCAATTATTAGGCGATAATGTGGTTAAGCAATTTTCGGCATCCACGCATTGTTGCCATGAAATAATGGGAATATGCTTTGTTTGCCTTTTAACACCGTTGATCGCCAGGTCAAATTGTTCGTGTGGGGGCGTGTAAATCACGGCATCTAGGGAGATATTAAAGAATTCAGATATTAATTTTAAGGTAGATACGCGCGGATCCGCAGTTTTTCCGGACAAGATCTTATGCAATGTAGGTTGCGGAATTGACGTTCTTTTAGCAAGAGTTGCCTCATTCAGTCCTTTCGCGGCCATTAAACGTTTGATATTGTGTACTAACCAACTTTGCTCGCTCGTAGATTCCTTTTTCTGTAGCTGTATAACGTTCATTTTTTAACCTCTCATAATTACAGATAAATTGTTAAACCAAAGTATGCTCTAAAAAGCAACTTTTGCAGTATAAGCACTATCTTTAACGTAATGCAAGGCTTTAAACGTGGAAAGAAAATTAAATTTTATTCATTATCGCAAAAAAATGCGGTGCCTGTTGAATGCAACAAAGAATAATGAATTTTTTCAGTGAGTTAAAACAGAAAACTAGTTATAATAAGATCTTATCATAGTAAACTAATGGTGAGAAAAAGAAAGTGTGCGTTGCAGTTTTTTAGGGAGTGGCGTATTATTCCAGTCCCTAGTGATAATGAGGTGTATATTTTATGAGTGATTGGATATCAAACGTCACTGACGCAGATTTTGAACGAGAAGTGATACAGGCCGATAAACCCGTTTTGGTCGATTTTTGGGCTGAATGGTGTGGCCCTTGCCGCATGTTGGTACCCGTTTTAGATCAGGTTGCTGAGCAGTTTGCTGATAAAGTGAAATTTGTTAAAATGGATATAGATGCGCACGCGGAAACCCCTGCAAAATTTGCTATACGGCAGATTCCTACATTGTTATTGATTAAGAATGGCGGTGTTATTGCAACCAAAACGGGTATTTTAAGCCAAACCGATTTAAAAGCATGGTTGAATGAGCACGTTTAATGCCGTGAAGTATCTTTGCCCATGCACCTGCATGGGCTTTATCGACAGAAAGAGTAGATAACGGATATTGTGTCTTGCATTGTTTTGGAGAATGTGCTAAATTATTTTGTATGACCTTATTCTTCAATGAACTGACTGTGGCGGTTCCGAGTTTTAAGATTAGAGCCCATCCACATAATCCCCCAAAAGCAATATGAAGATAAAACTTTATGAAGATAACTTCTTGTATATACTCACAGTGATTGGGTTGTAGGCGAGGCGCTGATTTTCGAACACCAGGAGTGGAGTACTCTATGACTGGCGCGAGATGGACGAAGGCAACAAAGCCTAAAGCTCAAGCACAAAGAGTATATACGCATAGCAGTTTGTTTGCCGATGTGGGGCATTGAAATTTAAAGTCATATACTCATAGCCGTTGATTTTTAGGTGAGAAGACTAACTCGCGAATATCAGCAGTGTAGTACTCTACATGACTGATGGGCGAAGGCTTTAAGCCTAAGAAGCAAATGCGAAGAGTATATATCCTAAGTTAACAACTATCAAATGTGAGTATTTATGAACCTAACAGAATTAAAGCGTAAGCAACCTACAGAACTAATGGCTTTGGCCGAAGAGATGAATTTAGACAACTTGGCGCGAGCCCGTAAACAAGATATTATTTTTAAAATCTTAACGGAAAAAGCCAAAAAAAGCGAAGACATTTTCAGTCACGGTGTATTAGAGATTTTACCCGATGGCTTCGGGTTTTTACGTTATGCAGATGAATCTTACTTGCATGGTCCGGATGATATCTATGTTTCTCCTAGCCAAATCCGTCGTTTTTCTTTACGTACTGGCGATACGATTTCAGGCAAGATTCGCCCGCCTAAAGAAGGCGAACGCTATTTTGCATTGCTTAAAGTGGATGAAATTAATTTCGAAGCGCCCGAAATGGCCCGCCATAAAATTCCCTTTGAAAATCTTACACCCTTATTTGCAGATGAGCGTTTGCGCATGGAGCGCGGTAATGGCAGCAGCGAAGATATTACTTCGCGCGCGATTGATTTGATTGCACCTATAGGTAAAGGCCAGCGTGCTCTGATCGTTGCGCCTCCTAAAGCGGGTAAAACTATGTTGTTACAAAATTTGGCTCAATCGATTGCTTCTAACCACCCCGAATGTTATTTAATTGTTTTATTGATCGATGAACGTCCTGAAGAAGTGACGGAAATGGAGCGTTCTGTACGCGGTGAAGTGGTTGCCAGTACTTTTGATGAACCGGCGGCACGACACGTGCAGGTAGCCGAAATGGTGATTGAAAAAGCAAGACGCTTAGTGGAACACAAACGCGATGTGGTTATTTTGCTAGATTCCATCACACGTTTGGCGCGTGCGTACAATACGGTAGTGCCTGCTTCAGGTAAGGTCTTAACGGGTGGTGTAGATGCTAATGCTTTACAACGACCTAAGCGCTTTTTTGGTGCTGCGCGTAATATCGAAGAAGGGGGTAGCTTAACTATTATCGCTTCTGCCATGATAGACACGGGCTCGAAAATGGACGAAGTGATTTATGAAGAATTCAAGGGCACGGGTAATATGGAATTACATTTGGATCGCCGTATTGCTGAAAAACGTGTGTTTCCTGCGATTAACATTAACCGTTCCGGTACACGCCGCGAAGAATTGTTAATGACTCCAGACGAATTGCAAAAAGCCTGGATTTTACGCAAACTGTTGCATCCTATGGATGAAGTAGCGGCTATAGAATTTTTGACAGATCGTTTGAAATCGACTAAAACGAATGAAGAGTTTTTTGAAGCAATGAAGGGCTAATCCTTTGGTTTGTCACTGCTCTCTCATCCGCATGTACCGCTGTAGAAAAAGGAGTGAGTAATTACCTTGGTTCCGTATATTGTTCATATTAAACCGAATGACCTCATCTTGATGGTCAACCCTGGCGAAACGGTGCTAGAAGCAGCGTTACGCCAGGGCTTTAGCTTTCCATTTAATTGTCAAAATGCGGTATGTGGTACCTGCTTGGGTCGCGTGTTGCGCGGTAAAATAGAATACAGCAATGATGCCGACGAAGAATTGTGTGATGAAGAAAAAGAAGAAGGGTATACTTTCTTTTGTAGTGCGAGGCCACAAAGTGATTTAGTGATAGAAATGTTTAATGTAGAAGCACCTAAAATCGATCCAGGCCAAACCGTAGCTTATCTACTAAAATCTCATCGTGCTTTATCACCCAATACCTCCTTGCTAGAATTGTACCCCCAGAAAAAAGAAGAAGCCTTGCCTTTTCGTTCTGGGCAATATGTTTATTTATTGCAAGATGAACAATCGCATGCCTATTCCATTGCCAATGCAGCCGACGACAGTCAGCGGATTGAACTGCATATACGACACACGCAAGAAAATGCTTTTGCTGAAAAAATGCTGAGCTTAGCTGAAGAAGGTAAGCCTTTGTTATTATCAGGGGCACACGGCCATTGTGTTTTGCACCATCAACCGCCGGTGCCTACAATTTTGCTGGCAGCAGGAACAGGCTTTGCACACATGCAAGCTTTAATCGAAGAAGCGCTATTGTTATCTCTAGAGAGTCCCATGTATTTATATTGGGGTGCGCGCAAACGGGAAGATCTCTATGCCCATGAACTTGCCTTAGAATGGGCTGAACGCTACCCCTTTCTTCATTATGATGCAATGTTATCGGCACCCGATGCGGGCACTTGGCCAGGGAATGTGGGGTATATTTATGAATATGTGGTAAAACAACATCCCGATCTCCGCTCTTTCCAAGTGTACGCCAGTGGCCCGCCGGACATGGTTTTTGCTGCATTACGCCTATTTGAACAACATGGCTTAAGGCGCCATTTTATGTATTCCGACATGTTATTAGGAAAGTAATGGTATGAAGACTTTATCGCGCTTAGTTCTAGCCAGCAATAATCAAGGGAAAATTGAAGAGTTTCAACCCTTATTAGCACCCTTGGGCATAGAGCTTATTTCTCAAGCTTCGTTGGGCATAGAATCTGTTGAAGAAACGGGTTTAAGTTTTGTTGAAAATGCGCTCATTAAAGCGCGGCATGCTTGTCTGCATTCAGGCTTGCCTGCTTTAGCGGATGACTCTGGTTTATCGGTCGCAGCTTTAAATGGCGCGCCTGGTATTTATTCGGCGCGTATTGCCGGTGCGAATGCCGGAGATGCCGAAAAAGTGCAAGCGTTATTGCAGCAAATGAAGAGGGTGCCTAGCGATCAGCGTCAAGGCTGTTATCATTGCACTATAGCTTTAATGCAACATCCATTGGACCCTATCCCTCTCATTGCGGAAGGAAATTTAGAAGGCGCTATTTTAGAAGAACCTTCAGGCCTGAGTGGTTTTGGTTTTGATCCGGTGTTTTATTTGCCTATACAGAAATGCACCGTGGCACAATTGTCGTTGTCAGAAAAAAATAAGATAAGTCATAGAGCGTTAGCAGTTGCAAAATTGTTAAATCTTCTAAATCATGAATAAAGATTTATCTGCAGCTTTGTTGCTACACCAGCAAGGTGATTTAGCCTCTGCCAAAAAAAGCTATCAAACCATTTTAATGAACAATCCAGACGAATTTGAGGCTTTGGTTCTATTAGCGATGTTGCTGATTCAAGAAAATGATCCCAGCAACGCTTTAGTCTATTTCCTGCAAGCAGAAAAATGTGCGCCAGAGCATCCACAGGTACAAGTGCATTTGGCCAATACGTATAAGCTCTTAGCACAACCAAAAGCGGCATTGCAGCACTATCAGCAGGCGCTGACATTAAAGCCCGATTACGCGGAAGCGCATCACAATCTAGCCAATCTATATGTGCAATCGCAGCAAAACGATGCCGCTATAGCGCATTATAAAAAAGCCATAGCACTAAAGCCAGATTATGTAGCTGCATACAATCATTTAGCTTTACTCTATTTTAAACAACATGATTTATTAGAAGCGAAGAATCATTTTAAAATAGTACATAATATAGAACCGCATAATGCTTTGGCCTGTTATCATTTAGGTAATTTTTCATTAGAGGACAATCTATTAACACAAGCACTACAATACTATGAACAAGGATTAGAAGGTGATGCTCAGTATATTCCTATCTTAACTAATCTAGCCGCAACCTATTTGAAAATGGCGGATAAGGATAAAGCGACTATGCTGTATAAACAGATTCTAACAATAGATACCGATGATGCCATGACGCATATGAATTTAGCCGCCATTTATTTGCTAGATAAAAATTATAGGCTAGCCATTAAACATTATAGCCTAGTTTTACAGCTAGACGAAGCCAATTTTAACGCGCACTTTAATCTAGGCGTTATTTTTATGGATAAAGAAGAATATGGTATGGCGTGCGAGCATTTTCAAACAGCGACGGCACTGTTGCCTGAAAATGCCGATGCTCATTACAATTATGCCACTTGTTTATTAAAACAGAATTTAACCCAGACGGCTTTATACCATTTGCAACAAGCGGTAAAATTTGCGCCCGATAACGACATTTTTAGTTTTCGCTTGGCGGCAGTTTCGGGGGCATCCGCACCAGCGCGACCACCAGTGCAATATATTCAAACTTTGTTCGATCGTTACGCTGAGCGCTTTGATGAAGATCTGTTGGAAAGTTTACACTATAAAGCCCCCGATTTATTATGTGCTTTGTTAAAAGAACCTTTGCAATCGATTGAGAATGCCACCGTAATCGATATGGGCTGTGGTACGGGTTTATGTGGTGAGCGTTTGCAAGCGAGTGATGCCCACTTAATAGGCATCGATTTGTCACCGGGAATGTTGGCTATAGCCCGTAATAAAAAGGTCTATCAAGAGTTGATAGAAGGCGATTTGCTGGATATTTTGAAATCACGCACCTTTGCTGCCGATGTATTGATTGCCGCCGATGTATTCATTTATTTTGGCGATTTGTCTACATTATTGCAGCAAGCCTTTACTCAGGCCAAAGCTCAAGGCTGGCTCACCTTTAGCTGTGAGGAGGGTCCTGATGACGATACCTTCCATTTAGCTACTACGGGGCGCTATCAGCATCCTAAGGCTTATATAGTGAAAGTCTTAGTGGCGGCGGGTTGGCATTTAATGCTAGAGGAACGGGTTACATTGCGTGAACAAAAAGGGCAACCAGTGCTAGGGCGAGTGTATTTATGTCAAAAAAAAGTGTAAAATAACGCGTAACTATTTTCTCCATCCGTTTGTAACCGAGCCTCGACCGTTAGGGAGCGGATAGGTGAGATATACTCTAATGCACCCAATATGAGTTTTTCTTCCAACAAGACGCGAGTAGTTACAATAACTGAAGTCTAAAATTTTGAGGTTCTTATGGCGCATACCCATTCGCATGATCATCACCATCATAATGTAGATTCTGCCTACAGTAAGATTAATTTTTCCTTTGCTATTGCGGTAGGGGCAAACTTTTTATTTACTGTCATTGAAGCGGGTTATGCCATTTATGCTCATTCCATGGGCTTATTGGCCGATGCGGGCCATAATTTAGGCGATGTTTTGGGCTTATTGCTGGCCTGGGGTGCGAGTTGGTTAATGGTACAACCGGCAAAAGATCGCTACAGCTATGGTTATAAACGTAGTAGTGTGCTGGCGTCTTTATTCAATGCTTTTTTACTGGTGGCCGCTTCGGCCATTATCGCCTATGAATCTATAGTCAAATTACTCTATCCCAATTCGGTGAATGAAATTGCGGTTATCGTTGTGGCAGGAATTGGTATTATCGTGAATGCCAGTACCGCGATGCTATTTGCTAAAGGAACCAACGATTTAAATATAAAAGGTGCTTTTTTGCATTTAATGGCGGATGCATTATTGGCTGTGGGCGTGGTGGTTACCGGCATTGTTATTTATTACACTGGCTGGGTGCGTTTAGATCCCTTGATTGGTCTGGTCATCGTCCTTGTGATTGTAGCCGGTACTTGGGATCTGTTAAGACAATCTTTACGTCTATTACTAGACGCGGTGCCCAAACACATAGAACCAGAAAATGTGAATGCTTTTTTAAAGGCTATACCGGGTGTAGAAGCGATACACGACTTACACATCTGGGGCTTGAGTACGCGCGAGGTGGCGCTAACGGCACATTTGGTAATGCCAAATAAGGGTTTAAGTGACGATGAATTTCATCATATTAACGACGAGCTATTAGAGAAATTTAGTATACATCACGTTACCCTACAGGTTGAAAAAGGCAGCCATGAGGCGCCTTGCTCACAAAATGGGGTGTGTTAGTAGAAGAATAGTGATATGAACCTATAGCCCCCCGCGGCCTCTTCCCAGATTCAAAAACGCGTTTATCCTGGAATCGCATTCCAAGATGAACGCAATGAGAGATCTCATCACACACTAATATGCTGAACTTTACTTTCATCCAAATTCTCACCTAGAAAAATGTCAGCCGTAGCAATGAAACGTTGTGGAGAATCGGTGACTAAGAATTGTGTTGGTTTGCTGTGTGCTATAGACAACAATTGGCGTTGCTCTAATAAGTTAAATGTTTCTTTAGCAATATTGCTGGCAGAGTCGATCACAGCAACATTTTTTCCTAAATAATTTTCTATACGTGGTTTTAGCAACGGAAAATGGGTGCAGCCTAAGACCAGTGTATCGGGCGTGTTATTGCTACTGAATAAGGGTTGTAAATAGCGTTGTATGATGCGATCGGTAATATCATCTTCTAACCAACCTTCTTCCACCAAGGATACTAGCAATTGACACGCTTGCGAGCTAACCCGGACATTTTTATTTAAGGTCGCAATAGCATCTTCATAGGCCTTAGATCGTATTGTGCCTTCGGTAGCAATAACGGCGATGTGTTGCTTGCGTGTAGCCTGTACTGCTGCCATAGCGCTGGGCGCTATAACCCCTAATACCGGAATATCGCTAAATTCTTGTTGCAAGGTCGTAAGCGCATGGGCCGAAGCGGTATTACAAGCAACGACCAAAGCCTTAATGTGATGACGGCTGATAAATTGTCTACAAATTTGTTGTGCATAGTGGATCACGGCTTCGCGACTTTTAGTACCATAGGGAATGCGCGCAGTATCGGCTAAATAAACGAAAGATTCTTGTGGCAAGGCGTGCCATAGAGCGTTTAATACCGTTAAACCGCCTATGCCGGAATCGAAGACGCCTATGGGGGCATCGGTTAAATTTACCATGATAAAACCATTCATTTATGTTAAACTGCTGCAAGTTTAGCACAAAATGGATATAGGTATCACCATGACACTATTCAATGACGTCTTATTTTCAGAAGAAGAAGCACGGCAAGGTTTCTTGGGGGTGATGACTCTCAATAAACCGCAGGCATACAATGCCTTAAGTCACGATATGATTCTGCATATCACCGAGCAATTGGATCAATGGTCTAGAAACAAGCATCTGTTAACGGTGATAGTCCGCAGCGATTTTGAAAAAGCATTTTGTTCCGGTGGCGACATACGGTTTTTATACGATGCGGGTAAAAAAGGCGATATAGCGGCATTACGTTCTTTTTTTTGCGATGAATATAAATTGATACATCGTATTAACACTTATCCTAAACCGTGGGTTTCATTTATCAATGGCATTACTATGGGCGGCGGTGTAGGTCTTTCTATACATGGTCATCATCGTGTCGCCACAGAAACGCTGCGTTTTGCAATGCCAGAATGTGCTATAGGTTTTTTCCCAGACGTAGGCGGTTCTTACTTTTTATCACGTTGTCCTGGAGAGTTAGGTACTTATTTAGGGTTATCAGGTGCAAGCATCAATGCCGCCGATGCGTTGTATTGTGGCTTGATTGATCATTGCGTTGTCGGGGGAAATTATGCGGCGATGAAAGCACAATTATTAGATACTGATTTTGGTAAAGCTACAGATATCCATAAAGCTATCACTGCTATTTTAAAACAACATGCAATTCAACCTGAAAACTCTGCTTTAGCTGAAAAGCGCGAATTAATAGATAAATATTTTCAAGGCGATTCGATAATAAGAATCATTTGCAATCTAGAACAAGATGCATCACCTTGGTGTCAAGAATTAGCGTTCAACTTGCAGCAAAAATCGCCGCTGAGTCTGAAAGTCGCGTTAGAACAATTACGTAGAGGAAAGAATTTAACACTGGATGCGTGTTTAAAAATGGAATATACTATAGCACAACATTTTGCTACGGCTAAAGACTTCTATGAAGGCGTACGTGCGCAAATTGTTGATAAAGACAAAACACCTCATTGGCAACCTGCTACATTGGCGGCAGTAAGCGACGAGACTGTGGCGGCGTATTTTGAGGTTAAGGATGGGTTAAAACTAAATGAGGCTAGCTGAGATGTGCTCTAATATACCCAATATGTGTTTTTTCCTAACAGTTACAAATGAGGATTAAATCATGAGTGCTCTTAATATTAATAAAGTGAAAGAATACTTTCTGTCCTTGCAAAAAGACATTTGTACGCGCATGGAAGCTCTAGACAATACAACGAAATTTAAAGCGGATAAATGGACGCGCACTGCAGGCGGGGGGGGTATCAGTTGCGTACTAGAGAATGGCGCGATCTTAGAAAAGGGCGGTGTTAACTTTTCTCATGTTACAGGAAATAACTTACCGCAATCTGCCTTAGCGCATCGTAAAGACTTAATAGGCGCATCCTTTGAAGCAACCGGAGTATCTTTGGTATTTCATCCTAGAAACCCATATGTCCCCACCACACATTTTAATGTGCGCCTATTTGTGGCTACACCCGAGGGCGGCGAGCCACAATGGTGGTTTGGGGGTGGTTTTGATTTAACGCCGTATTATCCTTTCTTAGAAGACTGTGTACACTGGCATACGGTGGCGCGTGCGGCTTGTTTGCCCTATGGCCCTAATATTTATACTCGGTTTAAAGATTGGTGCGACTCTTATTTTTATTTGCCGCATCGCCAGGAAACACGCGGGGTAGGCGGGCTCTTTTTTGACGATTTCAACGAATGGGATTTTGATACTACCTTTTCTTTTGTAAGAAGTATAGGCGAGCATTTTTTATTAGCCTATGAACCTATCGTTAAGAAACGCCAAGCCACACCTTACGATATGGCGCAGAGAGAGTTTCAAGCCTATAGACGCGGTCGTTATGTGGAGTTTAATTTGGTCTACGATCGCGGGACTTTGTTTGGTTTACAAAGCGGTGGCCGTACGGAGTCAATTTTAATGTCTTTGCCACCACAAGCGGCATGGCACTACGATTGGGCGCCTGCGCCGGGCACGGCAGAAGCCCAGTTATATAGCTATTATTTGAAGCCTAGAGATTGGTTGGCTGAAGCTTAATTTTGGTCAATATTTAACCTGTATTTGAGTCAGAGTGGTACGTTCCACCTGGTTTCACCCTATCGGGCTGAATATTAACCCTAAGTGTGTGCACTTAGGTTTTTTTTTGCTCATATGAATGAATTCTCCAAGCGGCGACCGTCCGAGGGTGGATCTTTCAATTTGTAAACGAGCCCGCTGGTTCTAAACCTAATTTATTGATATAGTGGCTATATAACTGCAATCAACAGGTTAGCTATGATAAAAAAAATGTACATCTACTGTGCTTGTGTAATGCTCATGTTGGGCCTAATGGCCTGTAGCACGCAAAATAACGCGTATTCCTCAAAAAACAGCCAGGTGGCTGTAGGCGCTATGACGGGTACTGTTATGGGTGCCGCCGCGGGGGCAGGCGTAGGAGCCGCTGTAGGATCCAATACTTTAGCGGGTGCTGCCATTGGCGCTGGCGTAGGCGCAGGGGCAGGGGCAATGGTGGGTTATCAACAGCAGCAAGCGCAATATGCACGCTTAACTCAAGAAGGTTGGCGTGTTATTAGTCTAGGCGATATTGTAGAAATTACGATTCCATCGGATAAATTATTTTATCCCAATGAAGCAAACTTAACGTACAATGCCTTACCGATCTTGGATGATACCTTGGCCTTTATCAATAGCTATGGTCCAGTTAAAATCAATGTATCAGCACATGGCGATATCACAGGCACGGAAATACACGCACTTGATATAACTCGTTTGCAAGCACAAGCGGTCATGACTTATTTTTGGACTCATGGCAAGCCGTTGGAGCAAATGGAATTTTATGGGATGGATCATCAAGAACCTATAGCGGATCAAGATACTGTAACCGGAGAATATTTTAATCGTCGCATTGAAATTATGTTTTGGAAAAGATAAAAGTAAGGAACCGAGCCGCGACCGTCAGGGAGCGGATAAAAATTATGAAAATTAAATTCTTAGGCGCCACCGGTACGGTCACAGGCTCAAAATATTTATTGACCATTCAAAACAAACGCATACTAGTCGACTGTGGTTTGTTCCAAGGCTATAAAGAATTGCGTTTGCGTAACTGGAATCGCTTGCCCATAGCGCCTGCAGATATAGATGCAGTGGTATTAACGCATGCGCATATCGATCACACTGGTTATACCCCATTGTTGATTAAGAACGGTTTTAAAGGTACTATTTATGCAACCAAGCCCACTTGTGATTTGTGCGCGATATTATTACCCGATAGCGGTTATTTACAGGAAGAAGACGCGCGTTCTGCCAATTTACATGGTTACAGCAAGCACCACCCGGCATTGCCATTGTATACAATAAAGGATGCGGAAAAATCCTTAGAACACTTTAAGCCTATGCAATTTTCACAAGACTATACCTTAGCGCCGGGCATACAAGTCTCTTGGCACAGAGCGGGGCATATATTGGGAGCTGCTTTTGTGCGGTTCGAAGTTGAAGGCAAAATAGTGTTATTCAGCGGGGACATAGGTCGTTTCCATGACCCGGTCATGAAAGCACCTGAGCTCATGCGTGAAACGGATTATTTGGTATTGGAATCTACGTATGGCAATCGTTTGCATGAAAAAAGCGATCCCAAGGACAGCATTGCTGCGGTAGTAGTAGAAACCATTCAACGAGGTGGCACGGTTTTAATTCCTGCGTTTGCCGTAGGGCGAGCACAAAGCATCTTGTATTATTTAGCGCAATTGAAACGGGAAAAACGCATCCCAGATGTACCTGTCTTTTTAGACAGTCCTATGGCCATCAATGCGACGATGTTACTACAGCACTATGCAGACAAAGAAAGTCGCTTGACGCCAGAGCAATGTAGATTGGCGTGCAGCGTGGCGAGTTATATCAATACGGTAGATGAATCTAAAGAATTGGATAAGCCTAGCCCTAAGATTATTGTAGCTGCAAGCGGTATGATGACCGGAGGCCGAGTGTTGCATCATTTAAAAAGTATTGCGCCTGATCCCCGCAATACGATTTTAATGACGGGTTATCAAGCGGGCGGTACGCGCGGTGCGGATTTGTTAGCCGGTGGGCGTGAACTTAAGATTCACGGTGAAATTATTCCCGTGCAAGCGCAAATTGCTATTTTGAATAGTGCCTCAGCTCATGCTGATTACGAAGACATTTTGTATTGGCTAAAGCAATTTCAGCGTCCGCCGCGTAAGGTATTTATTACCCATGGCGAGCCTGAAGCCGCCGATGCGCTCAAAAAAAATATTGAAAAAGAACTAGGCTGGTCTTGTCAGATCCCTACCTATCTGGATGAAGTGACGTTAGGGTAATTACTATGAGTATATTTTATATCTTAATTCACTACGCTACAATGAAGCAACACACTCTAAACAGGAGTCTTTATGCCAACAACCACACAAAAGTTATATTACTACAATGACTGCGTTCTATTAGAGAAAAAAGAAGTAAGCTATCGTATTCCGAATTTTTCTGAGGTGCCTGCGTGGCTGGAACACCATCAAACTACGCACCCCCTAGGAACACATGAAGGTGTTGCAATAGACGTAGTTGAGGTAACAGGGCCTAAAGAATTAGCTAGCCCTTACGCATGGTTGCCACTCAAAGCAGCATTAGAGGCATTGTATCCACAGAACTTTAATTTACTGGTGCGCGCACATCAAATTTTAAGTTGGGATAAAAATCATCGTTATTGTGGGCGTTGCGGTGTAGAAACAAAAGTTAACGGTAGTGGTTTTGAAAAGCAATGTCCATCTTGTCATTTATCATTTTATCCCCGCATATCGCCGTCCATCATTGTGGCTATTCGCAAAGACAATCAAATTCTATTGGCACGCAAAGCCAATTTTCTTCCCAATGTGTATGGTTTAATTGCCGGTTTTGTAGAAGTAGGCGAAACTTTAGAAGAAACCGTGCATAGAGAAGTCTATGAGGAAGTAGGCTTGCAAGTTAAAAACATACAGTATTTTGATTCCCAACCTTGGCCTTTCCCCGATTCATTGATGTTGGGTTTTACTGCTGATTATGCTGGCGGTGAAATAGAATTTCGCGATGGTGAGTTAGAAGCGGCAGGATGGTACGCCGCGGATAATTTACCTGGGTTACCAAGTTCCTCTATTAGTATCGCCAGAAAACTGATCGATGATTTTGTATTTAAGCATAAATAACGCAAGGTCTTAAAAGCAATTTGAAGAGATGTTCCTAAAAGCTTCGAGGTATTTACAGAGGGGAAAGTGATTATCCCTAATGGTAACTACTCGTGCCTTTTCCGTTTAAACCGAACCGCGACCGTTAGGGAGCGGAATGGCTGAGACATATTCTAATGCACCCAATATGAGCCTTTTTCCTATAAGGCGCGAGTAATTACATTTAATATTCTGCTACTGATAGCGAAGCACGTTCTTTATCTTTAATAATCAATGAATATTTTAGCATTTCTTCCAAAACAAACAACGGTGTTGTTTCTGGATAATGCATCGCCATAGGCGGTAAGTAGAACGTTTGCTCTAACACATGTTGCCCAGAAATGGCGGCATGTGAGACTTGATCAGTGTATACTATCCAAGAACTTTTTGGCGGCAGGCTTAGAGTGTTTTTAATTACCGATTGCTGATACCCCATATTCTTTTTCATCTTATTATGTATGTTCAGCATAAAATGATCATAAGACGAACGCGGTGTTTTGGTAATTTTGAACAGATGCAATAATTGCTGTTCTAATGCCGACATGGAGGGGATCTGAGGCATAAATCGTTTGGCAACGGTGCTAAAAGATTCGCCCGTTTGCCAAACACGCGCAACCCCATGCGGATTAATGTTAGTAAACATGCGCAAAATACGTCGCCCATTCACTGGAGTTGCAGCAAAAGAATCTATGTGTAACCTAGAATCATCTTTTCTATAAGAACTGCGTCGACCGGCAATTTCTGCGGTACGTAAACTAGTACGTCCCGCTAAAAGATGTTTTTGATAACGGGGAAATAGCTTGTTCATGAACGCTAAGGCATGCTGATAATAACGCCGCATTAAACTGTTTAATTGTGCTTGTTGTAGGGCTGAGGCCACAGCGCCGTGAATAGCCCCAGAATGTGGATTAAAGCTGATATTTTTTCGTTTGGGGGCAGTCAACGCGGGCGATAATAAAGGGTGCTCCTCTGCAGAAAGAGCGAAGTCCAGTTGCGGTAAAAAAATAATTTTGCCATGTTCTAAAGCGTGTATAGCTTCTTCGACCATTTCATTTTGGATGGCGCCATGCCAATTATCAATAGTAAGGCTTTTTAAAATATCCATGAATAAACTCCTGCTAAAGTAGGTGCTATTGGGCGGTTCGTGAAACACCCTTTATGGCGATGGCACGGCACTTAAGCATTTCTGTAGCCATTTAGAAGTCGAATCGATCTCATTTTTACACACGTCGTGCCCCATAGCATATACACTCCAAGAAACATCAAACCCTTTTTCTTTCAGTAAGTGGCAGGTATGTTCGCCCAAAGACATGGGTACGACGTCGTCCATGATACCATGTGCCATATAAATAGGGGGGCGATGCAATGGTAGATGAGCCAATTGTGTAGGGGGAATAAACGTAGATAAGGCGATGATGCCAGCTAAAGCGTCGGAATAAGCAAGGGCCGCGGACAAAGCCATCGCACCGCCTTGCGAGAAACCCGCTAAAATAATACGTGTAGACGGTATGCCTTTATTGATTTCGACTTGTACTAAATCGTGTGTAGCTGTGATTGCCGCTTTTAGGCCTTTCTCGTCGATTTTGAGTTTAGGGGTGAGGGTAGTGATGTCAAACCATGCTGGCATGGGATAACCTCCATTGATGCTCACGGGAATAACGGGAGCATGGGGGAAAATAAAGCGCACGGGCAATGTTTTGGGCAATGCCAATTGGGGCACTAGGGGGACAAAATCATTGCCATCGGCTCCCAAGCCATGAAACCAAATGACAGAAGCCTCGGCGGGGGAATCGGGCTCTATTGTGACATGCTCTAATAATGTGTGCATAAATATTGCGTCCATGTGCTGTTATTGTTAACTAAAGCTGAGTATAATATAAGTGAAATAAATTAGCCACGGAAGAATAGGCGCTATTTTGGTATTCTAATTCGAGCCGCGTGCGTAAGTAAGCGGAATTGAGTCAAACCGAGCGCGACCGTTAGGGAGCGGAAGTTTTAATTTTGCGGGGTGGTTATAATGGAAAATAAGGACAAAATTGTAGGGATGATTCTGAGCGTGATATTATTATCAGCATGTGGGCAGAGTGGCCCGCTGTATATGCCGGGCGAGGCGATAGGTGTGCATAAAAAGGACGTATTTGTGTTGGGTAACGATCAAACTAAGCCGAAGCCCTCAGCCGCCCAACAGAAAGACAGTACTCAGGATAAAACACAGTCTGACAGCAGCGCTGCCAAAACAACGTCAGCGAATAGCGCCGCTCTAATGGGCGCTTCGTCAACCACACCGCAAAATTAAAATTTCCGCTCCCTAACGGTTGCGGCTCGGCTGTCATCGACGCTCGATTATTTTCCGAGTCGCGACCGGTTAGGGGCGCATGTCTCCGAACGGATATCACAACGCTTCTGCATCGATTTCGCCCGTACGCACGCGTATTACTTGTTCCAATGGCGTTACAAATATTTTGCCATCACCAATTTTACCGGTGTGCGCGGCTTTCATAATGGCCTCTATGGCAGTATTGACCGCCTCATCGGCGATGGCCAGTTCTATTTTAATTTTAGGTAAGAAATCCACAACATATTCAGCGCCGCGATAGAGTTCATTGTGGCCTTTTTGGCGGCCGAAGCCTTTGACTTCGGTGACGGTCATGCCGGGGAGGTCCAGAGCGTCTAAGGCTTCGCGCACTTCGTCTAGTTTAAAGGGTTTAATAATAGCGGTAATGAGTTTCATGTATATTCCTTTTTAACAGAATTGATTTTGTAATTACTTTCCGCTCCTTAACGGTCGCGGCTGGGCGAGATATATTTTAATGCACTCCGGTCTGATTCTTTCTTTCAATCAAGTACGCATAGTGACTTGATTTGTGCTATAATAACCGACTATATAGTTTGAGTCCAGAATAATGGCTGTCTATATTCACAGCAGTTGGTGTTGAGGGTAGGCACCTAGCCCTCGAGCACCAGAGAGTGGCGTACTCTGTCATCTACTAGTGCGAGATGAGCGTAGGCGGCACCCCCTAAAAATCAACTGCGAAGAGTATCTGTAGAAATAAACTTCTCAAAACGAGACAGGAGAAATGATGTTCGATTCCAAATTTTTTGATGCATTGTCGAAAAAACTGACGGATATTTTGCCCGATAGTCTGCATGAAGTTAAACAAGACTTAGAAAAAAACTTCCGCAGCGTGTTGCAAAGCACTTTTGCTAAACTAGATTTAGTCACGCGCGAAGAATTTGATGTGCAGACTAAAGTATTGAATAAAACCCGTTTAAAGTTAGAAGAGTTGTCAGAACAAATTGCACAGTTAGAAGCCGAGAAGAGAAAAGGGTAGAGAGCGGAAAATACCCCGCGACTGTACACAAACAGACGTATACACTATTTTTTATTTTAATATCCCCCCAAAACACAATAACAAGGGGGATCTATGGGTTTGGCAATTTTATTTTCCCGCGCGCAAATCGGCGTCCAGGCGCCCATGGTGACAGTTGAAACGCATATCACGGGCGGCGTACCGCGGTTTAACATTGTAGGCTTACCCGAAGCTGCGGTCAGGGAAAGCAAAGAGCGCGTACGCAGCGCCATTATGAACAGTCAATTTGAATTCCCGGCGCGTCGCATCACCATTAATTTAGCCCCCGCAGACATGCCTAAAGAAGGTGGCCGTTACGATCTGGCTATAGCCTTAGGTATTTTAATTGCTTCTCAGCAATTAAAAAAACACGACTATAGTGTCTACGAATTTGCCGGTGAATTAGCTCTGTCCGGTTTATTGCGTCCCACTACGGGTTTAGTGCCTTTCGCCATTCATTGCCAAAAAGCAGGTAAAATGCTTATTGTCCCTGCGGACAATGCAACCGATGTGGCTTGTGTGCGTCACTTACAAGCGTATTCAGCCACACATCTGTTAGACGTATGCGCATATTTTGCAGAAAAAAGTATTCCACTGCCAAAAATTATAGCCACTACGGCTCAAAAGAAAGAGCACCCATCGCATTTTGATTTAAGCGATGTTAAAGGGCAAGCACAGGCGCGGCGTGCGTTGGAAATAGCGGCTGCGGGAGAACACAGTTTGCTGATGGTAGGGCCGCCGGGGACAGGCAAGACCATGTTGGCGCATCGCTTAGCCAGTATTTTGCCGCCCATGACCGAGGAAGAAACGCTAGACGTAGCGGCGGTGTATAGCTTACAAGGCCATACCATGTTGAATAAAGGTTGGTTTTGCAGGCCTTTTCGCGCACCGCATCATACGGCGTCGAGTGTTGCTTTGGTGGGTGGGGGTTCACCGCCCAAACCGGGAGAAATTTCTTTAGCGCATCAAGGCGTATTGTTTTTAGATGAGCTGCCCGAATTCCAGCGCGGGGTTTTAGAATCTTTGCGCGAACCTTTAGAATCGGGAATGGTGATTATTTCTAGGGCTGCACAACAAGCTGAGTTTCCCTCCCGGTTTCAGCTCATTGCGGCGATGAATCCTTGTCCTTGCGGTCATTATGGTAATCCATTGGGGCAATGTCATTGCAGTGCAGAGCAAATTCAGCGCTATCATCATCGCTTGTCTGGACCTTTTTTAGATCGCATCGACATGCGCATCACGGTGGCGCAGTTACCGCCGCAAATTTTGTTGAATACAAAGGAAGTGGCTGAAAACAGCCATACCGTGCAAGCGCGGGTGGTCATGGCGCGCAACAAGCAATATCAACGGCAACAACAATCGAATGCGCGCTTAACGCATCAAAACTTAGTGCATTATTGTCCATTGAGCGTAGCGTTGCAACATTATGCGGTTTCTATCGTTGAGGAGCGTCGTTTATCGGCACGCAGTTACCATCGCATTTTAAAATTAGCGCGCACCATTGCCGATTTGGCAGAATGCGATGCCATAGAAAAAACACATTTGGCAGAAGCGTTTGCTTATCAAACGGCATTGATGGCGGTAGATTTGTAGGGTGGGAGGTACGCGCAATGCTTGTAGGGGCGATTCGTGAACCACCCAAATCGTGTTATAATCACGCTATTATAATTTTGTAGAGGTCAATTTAAATGAGCCTAATCCAAAGACCGCGGCGGTTACGGCAAAATGCAAGCCTACGGCGTTTGTTGCAAGAAACGCGTTTACAGGGTGATGACTTCATTTTACCCGTATTTGTCTGTGCTGGGCGCGGCACACGCCAGCCTATAGCCAGTTTGCCTGGACATTATCAATGGTCCAACGACGAATTAGTTGCCGAGGCCAAGGCCTTGCGCGACCTAGGCATATTAGGAGTAATGCTTTTTGGCATCCCCGAAAGCAAAGATGCGCTAGGTAGTCTCGCAAGTAATGACAAGGGCGTCGTGCAACAAGCGATACGTGTTTTTAAGGAATACTATCCTGAATGTTTAGTCATCACGGATCTGTGTTTTTGCGAATACACGGATCATGGGCATTGCGGCGCTTTAACTGCATCGGGTCTAGATGTAGACAACGATCGCACTTTAGCATTGCTGGGGCAACAAGCGCTCAGCCATGCGCGTGCAGGGGCCGATGTCATTGCACCGAGTGGCATGATGGATGGTATGGTTACGGCCATACGTGCGGCTTTAGATGGCGAGGGCTTTAGCCATATTCCCATTTTAAGTTATGCGGTAAAATACAGCTCTGCGTTGTATGGTCCTTTTCGGTTGGCGGCGCACACCACGTTGCAACAAGGCGATCGTAAAACCTATCAAATGGATCCCGCAAATCGTTTTGAAGCATTAAAAGAAGCGAGCATAGATGTTGCTGAAGGAGCCGACATATTAATGGTTAAACCGGCGCACACTTATTTAGACATTATACGCGATGTAAAAGAAAAATTTCCTGAATTACCCTTAGCGGCCTACCATGTCAGTGGCGAATATGCCATGATTAAAGCTGCGGCGGCGCAGGGGAGCATCGATGACATGGCGGTGGCGCTGGAAGTGTTAACAGCGATTAAAAGAGCTGGTGCAGATTTTATCATTACTTATTATGCTAAAGAAATACGGAGTGTATTATGAAAAAAATAGCAGTCGTTTTATCGGGTTGCGGTGTGTATGATGGCGCGGAAATACACGAAGCGGTACTCATATTGTTATCCATAGACACTCATGGCGCGAGTTACCAATGCGTAGCGCCTAATATCTGGCAAAGGCGGGTCGTCGATCATTTAACGCAACAGGTCAGCGATGAAATGCGCAATGTTTTGGTGGAATCAGCGCGCATAGCCCGGGGCGATGTTAAAGATATTGCCACCGTTAAAGCAGCCGATTTCGATGCTGCCATATTTGCGGGCGGTTTTGGCGTGGTCACCAATCTATCTGATTTTGCCACGCAAGACGTCCATTTTCAATTAGAAACCAACACCTTACAGTTTGCCAAAGCGATGTACGAAGCTAAGAAACCACTGGGATTTTCCTGTATTTCACCCGTGTTAGCGGCAAAAATTTGCGATGCAGGTGTTAAATTGACCGTAGGCAACGACGAAGCAATCGCAAAAAAATTAAAGGCCATGGGTGCAGAGCCTAAGGATTGTTCCGCAGACAATATTATTGTAGACAGTGCACATAATGTTGTTTCTACCCCCGCGTATATGTTAGGCAAAGGCCCTGCGGAAATTTATCAAGGTATCGAAGCCATGGTGCGACACATTTTATTGATTGCTTAGACGCGGAATATACTCATAGTAGTTGGTTTTTAGGGTAGGCGCTGAGTCCTCGAGTACCAGGCGTGTAGTACTCTATATGACTGCGGCGAGATGGGCGAAGGCAACACCTCTTAAAAATCAACTGCTATGAGTATATCTGTTTGGAGCAGCGACTGTCAGGGAGCGGAAAAAAAGAGCGGTTGTTTGAAAAGCGGTAGCCCCGCCAACGGCTCAAAACACGCTACATCAGCCTATTTTTTTGTGCTATAACCGGGCAGTTGAATATCCGAAAAATCTTATGCCTTTTAAGAAATCCTTAACAATAGCCCCCCCCCATTTTTGGTATAATTGGACTATAAACAATGCGGTATTGCGAGTGGATTAAGCTCAAACAGCGTGTACGCATTAAATAATAATAGCGAGAAAGGTAAATGGCGGGTACACGCAAAACCATAATATGGGGTGAGGGGAAAAAGGCTTTTTTTGACCTGTGCGAGCTTCTAGCCATAAAAAAATCTGTTTTGTTGAAGTTGGACGCGAAGGATGAACAAGGCGTAAAATATAATGAGAAGCTACGCGATGCTGTTAAGAAGTTGGTTGAGCACTTAGTAAAAGCGGGTAAACCTGTAGTTGTTAAAGACGCCAACTTTGAGTCAGAAAAAACTCTTGTTGAGCTCATGCGCAGATTGGTTGATGAAGGGTGTAAATACTATTTTGGTACTAAAGATAAGTCGGGGAATTATTCATATTTAATAGTAGTCGGAGACGAGAATAGTCCATATAACCTAGACAGATTGGTTACTGCTATGTTTGCAAGCTGGAAGAAGGATAAGGATAAAGATGATGCTGCCAGTGTCGCTAAGCTTCGGGAAAAAAACGAAGCCGCTAAAGCTAACCGTAAGGGCGATTATGCCCCTGATCTGGAAAATACTGTTTGGGAAAATGTTGTACGGGTTGATACAAGTCATAGCGGGCACCGCCGAAAGAGTCAATTAGACCGATTGCGGGGAATGAAAGAAAGTTTGTTGCCTATAGATTTTGAGAGGAGTGAAGAAGCTGTGCGAAAAAAAGAAGGAAACGGAAACAAAGAACCCAAAATAGATGCAGGCGGCCGCCCGGACGCCTTATTTGAAAATGGGAGTGAAAGCATCCAATTGATCAGGGCAGATATTGACCAAATTGTATCGGGTGCTGCAAAGAGAGAACTTAGTCTAATTCAAGTAATAGCAAGAATTCTGTTATTAGTGAGAAATAATCCAGCAGCCATTTTTGCTCAATTTCAAATGGAGGCTTTCTATGATAAGGAAACGTTACGACAATACGTAAGCCGTAAGTACACAGAAGGTGGCAGGGTGAATACAGATTTACGGTTCCTTTCATCTTTTCTGTACAGCAATGAAGAAACACTGCGTGAACTTCAATCTGGAATTGAAGAAGGTTACGTTGATGATATTATGAGCTTTCTACGCGAATATTCAGGGCGTTTAAACTTCTTCACCCCGCTTTTCGAAGGAGGCGAAAATTTACCGGAATATATAGGTAGGAAATTTCCGCCTCAAGATAGAGCTTCTTTGTTGCAAGCGCTAAATGAGCAATTCCCTAGGTTCTTTGGAAGTGTACTGTCTAATGATGACATTAGAGACGATGGCAGCCACGGTTCTTCTGTTTCTGAGGAAGAAAAAGAAGAAGCGCAAAAAAATGGGTCAGAGAAAGATGAATTGTTTGGGGCTGGCGATCACCAGGGTTCAGAGGACCCGTCAACAGATGTCGATATTGGAACTGAAGAGGATGCAGAAAAAGACTCAGGGAAGTTTCCTTTAATCAGCTGCGACCTTCGACTTCCCGTAGAAGGAAATGGAGCGGGTGAAAGTGAACAACCTGTAAACTTGCTAGTGGAAACGACTTCACCATCCGCAAATGAGGACAGATTAGGCAAAAAAGAAGATAAATCCGGCGGTGGTAAAGTATATTTTCCTCTGAGGGATAGCGAAGAACAAGGAAAAAACGACGAAGGAATTGATAAAGGGAATCCGGACCTTGGGACAGAAAAAGAGAAAAAATTGAATCACGCTCCCGAAGAACGAGATAAAAAATTGGAAGAACGACATCAAAGTAAGGAAGAGCCGATGAGATCAAAGAAAGCTTCTGGCAAAGAGAAAAAAGAGACTCAAAATCCTGATAAATTCAAAATGGAGGATGACCATGTTAACCCCAAAAAAAACGAGCTAAATAAATACATTGAGGATTTAGGCGAAAGGTTAGGGCAACCCCAAAAAGAGATTGATAACCTCAAGGTAGTTCTGAAAAAGCTATACAATGATGGTGAGGATGCGCAGGAAATACTTAATCTCCTCTATAATATCTTCAAGGATTGTGTTCAGAAGATAATAAAAGGTACAAAAACACTCAACCAGTTGTACCAGTTACGAATGGATTTGTTCGCTCTCAATGAGGCAGTTGATAAGAGAAATGAAAAAGAAAAAGGAGTTGGAATATCTAGCAAGAACGAAGTTGGGCGGGGCCGGGACGAATATGATGTTTGCTTTTGTTCAGACGTCCGTCGGGTTAAATTGCTCCCTCTTGACCTAGGGAAAGGCAAAATTTACGTCGATTCAGACGGTCGCTACGCGGTTTTCGAACCAAAAGCGAAACAGCAGTCCTCTGGTTTAGCACCTAAACCCAGTGAGGGGTCTTCAAAAGAAGTTACACCTGCATTTACAGGAAGCTTGCCAGAAGAACCTGCTCTAAATGGGCAGGTGATCCCATCAGATAAATACAAAGACCAGAATGCTTTAAATAGTCCAATAGCTAAAGCAGATATTCTAGAGGTGGTAATACTAAATAAAGACTTGCCTAAAGGGCTTGCTATTAATCCCCTTCTTGTGCCCACTAGGCTACGAGTGCAGTGTAAATTTAAAGACTATAGTTCAATCGCTCGGTCCCATTTAGATAACCCAGTAGAAGAAGCAGAAAAATTCGTCCGCCGTCTTTTCGCATGCGTAAGCGATTTGTGCATAGAGCGAGATAGCGCACTTAATACCCTTGAAACGCAAGAAAAGGCGCTTGGGGCTTTAAAGGAAAAATTTGCCCGAGGACGCGCGCACATTTGTTCCAGTGGAGCCTCATCTGATGAAGTTAAGAGGATAGATCTAGAAATTGGAACGTGTATATACTTAAACCGCCTGTATTCGATGCGCATCGAACAACCAGAATTCCAGGATGGAGAATTCGTGAGAGTGGACCTTGCTCAATCCATTGTAAATTTAGATGTAAGAATCGAAGCGCTATCCAAAGATGTTGAAGCTTTTCTTTCATCTGGACAAAATTTTGACGTAAGCCTTTTTACAAAATCTGGCGGAGTATCACTGGCGAGCTCAGCTTTAGGGCCCAAGCCCTCGAGACTTAACCTGAAGCCGATCGGTCTTGGCCAGGCTAACAACGGCTCATCATCTTCAGCCGACGGCGGGGAGATCGGATTTGACGACGTATCGCCGGATGACAGTAAGGGCGCCCCCCATTTCCCTCTTGTATTTCAAATAGGGCGCCTTGAAGATGGCAGTATCCCCGGTCCGGGGGCCGCAGCACCAAAACCCGAAGACGACGCTGACGATACTTTATTGTCTGAAGAGGATGATGGATCAGATGTTTCTGGGGAAGAAGAAGAGCAAGAAAATGGGCAGGAGCAAGATGAATTGTCTGAGAATGACAATAACTCGGATTCAGATGGCTCATCTGGCTCATCAACAGCGGTCGATACTGACACTGGAGGCGATACTGGCTCTGAAGATGAACACCGTTCTGAAACGGGTGTAGGGGGCAATCCAACTCCAGCGAATGGGCAAGCTATACCTGCTTTACCTCCTATGAATCAACCTCTACGTCCAGATAATGGCCCAGCTGGACCGCATGATGAAGGCGTTAGTGATGATGGTGTCCGCCCCGCAAAACGGAGAAAACGAAAACAAGGCGGTGACGGCGGTTCAGATGAGAGTGATTCTGAATCAAATCTATCGGATGAGGAAGATGCCCCAGACAATTCTGCTGGTGCACCTACCCCAGTAGGGACATTGAGAGGAAAACCCATACAGTCTGTAGAGGTGGATGGAGCACTACACACCCTAACAGATGGCGTGCCGCCTCTCTCTGTTATACCCGTTTCTTCTGTTCCCTCCACTCCAATTCCACACACTCCCCCTTTAGTTCCCGTAGTAGAAAACCACGAAGGCCGCTCATCCTTGTATTATGCTTTAAAGGCTATGTATGACCACTTACAAAAGGCAAAGGGTTACGAACATATTTCTTTACCAGAGCTTCAACAGTGCTTAGATAATTTAAAGAAAATTAAGGATAATAAGGATAATCCGGCATTAATGGTGGGTGGCCAATCGCTATGGCGCACGTTGAACCCAAAAAATGAAAAATTTAAGGCGAAAAATCTGCTTTCTGCCGCAGACGGCGCAGAAGACATTTTAGACACAGCTATAGCAAATCATAAAGACATCTATCTACCTAAATTTAGCGCTAAGCTAAACCTACCAGGCGGAAAATATCCAGATAGTGGAAAATACTACTTCCAAAGAAGTGAGGACGATCGCATCGTTCTTAAGTTGAGAAAAGGCGCGACTCTGAGCCCGGAAGAATTACGTTGCGCTTTTAGAGAGCTTGCTGTGATCTGTGAGGATCTGCGTGGAAGTGGTAATACGCCAAAGCGGGATATATGCATACATGAGTCTTCTTTTACGCAAAAGCCAGAAAACCAAAAAGAAATAGCCATTATTGTTCAACGTCTGGGCTTGGAGTTAGCTCCTGAGGGAGAAAATGAGGCTGTATCACCAGACTATGCCTCTGAAGAAGAATCATTAGCGCACTCTGCGTCTGATTCTGAATCTGAAGAGCTGCGTTCGAGTAGAAGGAGAGATATCCCTCATGCCAGTCATGCGGGCGTGCGCAGATTTTCAGAGCAGATGAAAGTGAAACCGCTTGAAAGCGCTGAAGAGCGCATTAGTGATATATCCATTCTGGACGAGACTGCGCTCAGACGGTACAGAACGATGAACAGTAAAGGGTGTTATTTGCCTCAGTCCGAGCAGTCGTTGGCGAAGGAGAAGCCACTCTATAAAGAATATCTGGCAAAGACTGCGGTGTGGGAAACAGCAGGGGATTGGAATTATCTCAATGCGTTGGATATAACACGCGTTGCTTTACCCGTCGCGGCTAAAGTGGAAGTTGATAAAGACGAGTCTAAGTACGACTATCTTCAAGAAAAAGTACAGGTTCAGGTAAAACCGCTGGAGGCTTTTTCCCTAGCAGCATTAGAATTGGAAACACAAGCAAACGTAGAAAAATGGTGCAAAGAGGGGAAACAACGCTATACAGAAGAGAACATGCGTCGGGAATCGCAACGGTGCGATGCAGCACAAGAAGGACAATACGAGCCACCACGAGGTTGGGAATCGCCACGAAGTGATGTATCCGGCGATGATTCAGATCGCGAAGGCAGCGGGTCTGAATACGAAGATGATGCATATTCCACAGACAGCGGGTCTAAAGAAGAAGATGTACCATTAAGTCCACCCACTTTAAGGCAGCCTTCTGACTCATCAAGAAGGCCAGCTGAAGCGGCAGTAGTTATCAGGAATTACCATCCCGCACTGGGTGAAGTAATCCATCCACATTCAGATGCATCATATTCTTCTTCACAAGCCATCTACTCACCGCCTTCTTCCCAGAGGGATTATGATTTACCTGCAGGAATGCAGGCTTCTCTGGTGTCACATCACCGAGAAATACAAAGCAGTCAAACCAAAGCCATACCAGGATTTGTGCTACAACCTGTTCCTAGGGATGGTCATTGCTTTTACACGGCCGTAGCGCATCAGTTGAGTTTAATTTGCCCAGATAAGTGGCCTGAAGGGACGCGGAACATATTGTCAGCTGACGGCACTATATCTTCATGGGCCGGGGCGTTGCGTGCGGTAGTAGTTTCAGCGGGTCATTACGAAAATCATGCCGGTAGTCAGTATGTTGAGCAAAAACACATACAAACTTTTGTAAGAGAAACTGGTTTAATGGTTGCGCTTGTGTTAAATAATCAGCCGAATGAAAACATGAGAGGCATAGAAGGATTTGATCTGTGTTTTCAGCCGCAGTTGGATGGCGACATGGAAACGATTGAAGGAGGGACTTATGCTCTCTATCAAGAAGATCAGCCGGTAGTGCGTTTAGCTTTTGATGCAGCTAGCGGACACTACGACTCCGTTGCAAGCCACGGTAATTTGTGCGCCGGTGCGCTGCGGGGCTCTTTTCGGGAAAACACCTACCCTGCTGGTTGTAGCGTACTGTCCGTATTAAAACCTGATAGCCATCCTTTGAGGCCGAGCAGTTTTGGTTCTTCGAGCTCTTTTTGGGGTAGCCCTTTCAGCCGCAAACAGCCCGGCGAGCGTTCTTCACCTTGCTCGACAGCACCAGGCACAGTTATATTAGAGGGGGGGTCTCCTCAACCCACCATCCGTGAAAAAAAAGGTAAGTGACTGCGTCAGAATGCCCGCGACTGTTAGGGAGGGGAAAGTAGAATCAGGTTTTGATTATTTATGGTTTTGAACATATAATGGAAATATCTTAAATAATAGATAAGGAAAAATCTTTTATATTTTATAGCTGCCGCAGCGTTTTTAACGCTCCCTTAGTTGCGTCCAGCAGCAATTTGTCCTATGATTATGTGAGGGCGGCGTAATGATGTGCGAGAGAACCTTGTTTGCGGACATGATCACACTATTAAAACTAGGGCCTGGGGACATTTGCAGCCGATAACCCAAATGGCTACAGGCCCTCATACATAAATGAGTATTTTTCGCTGATACATTACCCCGAAGATGCGCTGAATATGCGTTTCACTTGAAAAGGCATGAATAGTTAAGAGAATTTAAGTATTATTTATAGAGAAGGGACGTTATGACTAATCCAAAAATAGTTGCGATTAATGAAGATGGAAGTGAACAAGCCTTAGAGCCAGTAACAAGTAGTTCTTCCCTGCAAGACGACGATTTTAACAAATTGATCGAGAGAGTAAAAAGCGGGGATCCGACCCTTTCTATTTCTTTCTGGGATATTTTTAAACATATTTCGAAAGTTGGGATTCCGATGTGTTTTTCTTTTACTTTTTGTTTTGAGGTATATTCATCGGTGTTACTGCTACAGCTGGTCAGCCAATCGGAAGATGATACGGCAGCAGCAACCTTAGTCTCTACTATTATGAATACCTTTTGCATCATATCAATGAGTCCGGTGCTATCCGTTATAAATGTATTGAGTTTAAAATTGGAGGAATGGAAAGAACAACAAAGTAGAAGCCAATCTTCAATACTGGCAGACGATGAGAACGAAGATATCATTAATTTGATGGCCATACCGGGTTTGAAAGAGCAAATTGAAAGTATCGGCCCTTACGCGTTGCTAATGGCTACAGCCGTCTCTGTTCCATGCTGGGCGTCTCTCTATTTCTCTAGAGCTATTATGACAACAGTTTTTCATCAACAAGATAGTGTAGCACGTTCAGCGGAGCGCTTTTTAAGACCCTATTCTTTTGCCGTACCTGCGCTGATGCTGCGAGTTGCATTTGGTATGATAATGTTGAGTTTTGGCAAGAATAAAGAGGCTATGGGATTAGCGCTGGCAACTTTTGGAATGGGCTTAGGGCTGGCTATTTTGCTTGGCTTTGGGTTTAAATTTTTCCCTGAGCTAGATCAAACAGGTGTTGCCTTAGGCTTCGTTTTTGAAACGTATTTAGTCACTTTACTGTATGGTTTATTTGTTAAATTTAACAAAGAATGCAGAGAATTTAACTTTTTTCAAATATCCTGGAATATTTTAAAGCGTAATACTGCTGTGTTGTTTGAAATGTTCCGTTATGGCGCTGCCTTTTTTGTGAGCTATACCATAGATTTATCTTTGGCGCTGGTCATTGGCATTTTCAGCGGATTATTAGGGGTTGAACAACAATCCGCCATGTCTTATTGTATGCAACTTATATTTTTTGAGTTTATCTTTTTAGCCGCTTTTAGTATGACCTGCATGCAAGAAGTGACTCGGGCAATGAGTGTAAAAAACAGTCAAGAAGATCCTGTACAAAGCCATCGAATGGCTCAGTTTGCCGTGCAGCTTTCCCGAGGAGGATTAATCACCAGCCTTATTTACTTAACCCCATTGCCTGTCGCTCTGGCAATCTATCCTAAAGCCTTAGAATTTATTTCAGGAGGTGCCTCACCTGAAGTGTCTAAACAATTAAGAAGCTTGATGCCTATCATGGCGGCAGCGGTATTACTGGATGATACGCGTTACAATCTACTGCAACAATCCCGGGCTTTTCAGGATTTATCTATTCCCATTGTCATTGCTTGTTGCGGTATGGTTGCCGTAATAGCCTTATCTGCCTTGTTTGCCTTTGTCGCTGACTTAGGAGTAGATGGCATTGCAATGGGGTATGCAATAGGGATAGGCCTCGCCGCTGCCGCGCTATTTTTACGTTGGTTGAGTCAATGTAATACTCTGATAACAGAAGCCGATCCGGAGCGCCAACCCTTGGCAACACCCGAGCCTACTCAGAATAGCAATTGCCTCAGTTCAATCTTTTCTTTTTTTGGCTATTCCTCGCCATCTGCATCGCCATCAGATTCTTTGGATGTAAATATGGCCAACCCCTTATCGGAGCAGGAGATGGACCACGCTTTTGCTTAGAAGGTAAATTAGCCTAAAAGATGATTGATGTAGGCGCATTTCTGTTTAAAAACAGCCCCACATGCGCCTTCTTACCTCAAAAATTTCTTATCCATTATTCATGTTCACTATGAATAACCGAGCCGCAACTGTTAGGGAGCGGGGTTTGAAAAATCCGCCCCCTCACGCGTGCCGCTCGGAGAAATCGCGGCAAGGAAATCAGCATTTGATTTTTTATGTCTTTGAGAAACAATTTAAATTGTCTTAAATAATATAGGGTTAAGGAACCTTCTACAACTGAAGGTCAAACCACACGCCTGCGCTTTCTAAGGGTGTTTGCGGGGTGCCCGTTATTTCTCAGTTTCTTGTTTTAAACACGCTATCTGCGCAGATGCTCAGCAATCCCCTCATTTTCTAATATTATTTAAAAGTTTTTTTGTGAATATATGGTTGCCGAAATTAACACTGTTTCTATTAACGGCTAAAAAACTTGCATTATTTTAGAGTTTCGTGATAG